>JAADHA010000352.1 GCA_013152105.1 Oligoflexia bacterium
ACGTGGGCACTCCAGGGGCGGGGGGGCCGGCTTTACTCTGCCTCGTCCGGCACGTCGACACCGCGCTCCTTCAACCACTTGCGGAAGTCATCCTTGTCCAGGGACTTCTCCATCGCGGCGTCAGGATCGACCAGTTCATTCTCGACCAGGGCCCGCAGGCTCTGGTCCATGGGGATCATCCCTCGTCGCTTATTTGCTTGGATGAGGCTGCCGATCTGGTGGGTCTTGCCCTCGCGGATGAGGGAAGAGAGCGAGGGTGTGCCGAACATGACCTCGACCGCGGCGACCCGACCCCCTCTTTTGCGGCGCAACAGTTGCTGGGCCAGCACGCCCTTGACCACGCTGCTGAGGATGCCGCGCACGCCCTCCTGGCGGTCACTGGGGAAGACGTTGATGATGCGGTCGATGGTCTTCGCCGCCGAGTTTGTGTGCAGGGTTCCAAAGACCAGCAGGCCGGTCTCGGCGGCGTTGAGCGCCATCTCGATGGTCTCCAGGTCCCGCATCTCGCCCACCAGGATGCAGTCGGGGTCTTCGCGTACCGCCGCCTTGAGTGCCTGGCGAAAGCCCTTGGTATGAGGCCCGACCTCGCGCTGGCTCACCAGCGACTTCAGGTTTTCATGGACGAACTCGATCGGGTCCTCGATCGTGACGAAGTGCATGGACCGCGTCTTGTTCATCTCGTGGATAATTGCGGCCAGCGTGGTCGACTTGCCGGATCCCGTCGGACCTGTCACCAGGACCAGGCCGCCGTCGAGCCGGGTCAGGCGTTGCACGCTGGCCGGCAGACCGAGCTGATCCAGGGTCATGATCTTCGTGGGGATGATCCGGAAGACGGCGCCCATGCCTCGCTGCTGTTTGAGCAGGTTCACGCGGAAGCGCGCCAGCCCGGTGACCTCGTAGGCGAAGTCGGCGTCACCATGTTCCAGGTAGCTCTTCCAGATGTGCGGGGGCGTGATCGGCTCGATCAGGCGCCGGTAGTCGCCGTCGTCAAGCACGCGGTAGCGGATTGGGTCGAGACGCCCGGACAGACGGAAGATGGGAGGGCGTCCGACAGAGAGATGCAGGTCACTGGCGCCGCGGTCGTTCATCAGCTTCAAGAAGCGGTCGATGGTGTTCGTGGTGGGCTTGCGGGTGGTGGTCTCTTGCTTGTCGGTGCTCACGATGCGGGCTCCTTCGCCAGGTCGGACTGCATCCGGGCGACAAAGCTGGGGTTGCACAGCGGTTCGAATGCGGCGGGGGTCTCGGCCCGCAGCCAGGCTTCCTCGGCCGCCACCAGGTGGTTCTCGACCAGATCCATCAGCGCCATATCTTTGGTCTGCATGCCAAGGCGACGCCCGATCTGCATCTGGCTGGGGATCTGGTAGGTCTTGTTGTCCCGAATCAGGTTGCCGACCGAGAGCGTGCCCTTGAGCACTTCAAACGCGGCCACGCGGCCGTTGCCGTCGGCCCGTGGGAGCAGACTCTGGCTGAGCACGAACTTCAGCGCTTCGGAGATGGACATCCTGACCTGAGGCTGCTCGTCGGGGGGGAATGCCTTGACCAGCCGCTCGACCGTCTGGATGGCGCTGGTCGTGTGCATGGTGGCGATGACGAGATGGCCGGTCTCGGCGGCTTCTAAGGACATGCGGATGGTCTCGGTGTCCCGCATATCGCCGACCATGATGACATCGGGGTCTTCGCGCAGGGCACCGCGTAGTGCCCGAGAGAAGCTGTCGGTGTGGGTGCCGACCTCGCGTTGGGTGATGAGCGAGACCTTCACGGGATGGACGAACTCGATGGGGTCTTCCAGCGTGATGATGTGGGTGGGCTTGCTCTCGTTGATCAGGTTGATCAGGGCCGCCAGCGTGGTGGACTTGCCGCTGCCCGCGGGCCCCGAGACCACGATGATCCCTTGGTGGTAGTCGAGCAGCTCGGTCAGCCTTGGCGGAATGCGGAGGTCCTTGAGGGTGGGCGGTGTGTTCGGAATCGTACGGAAGGCGGCACACCAGCCCTTTCGTTGCAGGAAGAGGTTTGAGCGGTAGCGTCCGACCTCGGGGATGGCGTGGCAGTAGTCCAGCTCGCCGGCGTCGCGGGCGATGGAGGCCTGGCGTGGGCTCAGGACTTCGAACAGGGTCTCTTCGCACTGCTGGGCGGTGAAAGTGGGCCAGCCATCCATGCGGGCGAGCACGCCATTATGTCGGACCAGGGGCGGCTCGCCCACTGTGAGGTGGAGATCGCTGGCGCCGTGTTGGCGAGCGCTGGCCAGGAGCTTGTCCAAGGTCCGATGGAGCCCTTCCGTGCCGACGATCACCGACTCTTGGGCGTGCGGATCGACGGGCATCTCCAGGCGAGCGGACAGGTCACGGGTCACCTCGCCGGCTCGGGTGCGAACCTGGCTGCTGGGGTCCTGATCGCGGACCGTTGCGAGCAGGGGAACCAGGCGCTTGTCTTCGAAGTGACCCAGGGCGGTGACGACCTCGAGTCGCACCTCTTCCCGCTTGTCGCTGAGCAAGCCGGTCAGGGGTTTGAGCGCTGTGGGCGACCCGATCCGGCCCATGGCGTCGATCGCTGCCCAGCGTGTGTCCGGGTCTTGCAGGGCCTTGACCAGGTACGGGACCGCGCGTTCGTCGCCCAGGCGGGCCAAAGTGTCGCATGCCGTGATCCGCAGCCACCAGTCATCGTCTCGCAGCAGCCGGCAGACGGGTCCCACCAGGCGGGGGTCATCGAAGCGTTCGGCCAGGACCAGGGCGTTGGTGCGGATCGTGTCGTCATCGTGATGCAGAAGCTGCACGGCGGGGCGCAGGACATCGTCGCCAAAGGTCTGCAGGGTGTCCAGAATTCGTGTCCGCAGCCAGCCGACCAGGTCTTTGGCATAGTTGAGGATAAGCAACAGGATCTCGGCGGCTTCGCCAGTCTCCAGCAGCACCTCGACGCACATCCGCCGGGTCGAGTCTTCGCCTTCGCCCAGCAGCTCCAACAGGCGTGGCCGCAGCTCCGCGGGTCGCTTCTGTGCCGCGTTGCGCAACCACAGGGCCGCTTGCTCGCGAACCGGCCCGGCCCCGTGTGCGAAGCGGTCGATCATCAAGGCGGCGACCTCGGGGGTGTCGAAGCTCTCCAGGATGTTGAGCGCAAAGGTGGCAATCTGCAGGTCGTCTACACGGGCCGCGGCCAGCAAGGGAGAGAGATCCTTGAGCTGGCCCTGGCGGACCAACTCGCTGAGGGCCTTGAGTCGGATCGCCTGGGGCGCGTCTGTCGCCGCTCGTTGAAGCCAGACCACTCGCATCTTGCCAGATGTCGTCATGGCGATCGCCCAGCCCTCGCGCTGTCGCCTGGGGCTGGCGTCGTTGATCATCTCGGTGAGGACCGGGTCGATGGTGTCGGCCGGCATCTTTCCGATGGTGCGATTGACGAAGCTGCGCACATGGGCGGGGCGGCTCGAAGCGGCGGAGAGCAGCTTGCGGAGGGCCGAGGTGTCGGCGGATGCGTGGAACATCTCGACGCCGAGCTGCCGGATTCGCGTGTCTGTGTGCCAGAAGAACGGGATGACCTCGGTGGCCTTCAGCTTGACCTTGCGCGCCGCCTCGATGAGCAGGTCGCGTTCATTTTCGGTCTTCCAGTCCGATTGCCCCAGTCGTTCGACCAGTGAGCGACGTGAGCGAAACAAGGCCATGCTCTCCTCCCGGTGGTTCGGGGAAGCGGAGTATGGCAGATGTCCGCGGCTGTACGGGGGCGGTCTGCTTTCGTCGGGGTGCATCGGTGCTCCGCACGATAGGGAGGCCCGGTGAGCCGACTCAACCCGCACTATCTGCACCACCACACCGGACTCGAGGCGGTGGTCAGTCCACCCTTGGATCTCGTGACGGCGGTGGCCTGGCACCCGCAGCGCGAAGAACTGCTGGCGGGGACGCGGGATGGCTGCCTGGTCAGCGTGGACCCCTTGATGGGAACCCGGGAGATCGCCTGCGATCTGCCCGAGGCCGGCGCTTTGTCCATCTCTCCAGACGGGACCCAGGTCGCCTTGCTGGGGCGGGCAGCGCCGCTGGAGATCCGTGGCTTGCCCGATGGCGACCTGCAAGTACAGGTCGATATGCAGTTCGTCGGGGACTTGTGGGTCGGCTGGTGGCGCGGCGGGGTCGCGGTCGCGGGCCAGGGCCTGGACCGCCGCCAGGTAGTGGTGCTGGACCACGCGGGGCGCCGGCGCGCCTCGGGTGAACTCCCGCCAGGGGTCGTGGTGGGTGTGGATGCCAAGGGGCACCTGATGCTGGGGCGGGTGAGTTCCCGCGGTGCCCGCATCCTGCCGCTGGGCCGCGGGCGCTTTGACACCATGCCGCCAACCAGCCACCGACTCCGCTTCGGCCCCGGCGGTCGCCTGATCGGCGTGGCCGAGGGGGGCGTGACAATCTGGGATCAGGGCAGCGGGCCTGTGACCGTGAAGACCTATGGCGTGTCCGCCGCGGCGCTGACCCCGTCCGGCCAAGCGCTGGCGATTGGGACTCGGGACGGTGGCGTGGCGCTCGTCGCGGTCGGCGGGGGCGCCTTGGAACGGGCCCGTCCGGGGCAGACCGGGGGGCATGACCAGGCCGTGCGGGTGCTGGCCTTCAGTCAGCGTGGGCGCTGGCTGGCCAGCGTCGGCGAGCGCATCTGGCTGTGGAGCTGGTGAGCGCAGGGTGTCAGGTTCTGGCTCGCCGTGATCACGGAGTTGAAGGCCCCAGGCATGCAGCGCATGCTCGCAGCCTGCGCCCAAGTGATCAGCAAGCCAGCAAGACTCGCGCTATGCTGGGTGCAGGAGGCACCCCATGCTCACCGTGATCTTGAGTTTGCTCTTGAGTCTGCTCTGGTCCTCACCGGCCTCGGCCGGCGACCCCATCAACCACGAGCAGATGCTGCAGCTTCAGATGGTGTACGCTGCAAAGCGCGACAACCCCTGGGGTGTGCGGTTGGGCACCAGCTACCTCTACTCCCTGGGTGATCACTGCAGCTACCGCGAGACCGACTGCCGCACCGACCGTGGCCTGGCCCAGTCCTTGTGGCCGCTATTGGGTCCAGCCGCAGGCATCGAGTGGCGCGGCGGCAAGCGCTTCGCTGTGGAGCTCTCCGCCGAGGCTGGCCCGGCCTCTCTGGATATGCACCAGACAGGTTTTCTCAGCTACTGGCAGGTGATGGTGGCACCCGGCTTTCGCTGGACGGTCGAGGAGGGCCCCATGCTGGCGCTACGTGGCTACCTCAGCAAGTCGCTGTCGACCCGCTTCTTCACGCCCGACGCGCAGAGCTATCGGCTCAACGGCACCGAGGGCCTGGACCTTCGGGTGGACCTGGCTACCGCCTGGGGCGGCCACAGGCTCAGCCCCAGCGGCTGGGCCGCCCCGACCGTGATGGCGGGCCTGCAGACGATGACCATGGCCGCCGACCTGGAGTGACGGGCGTCACACGCTCGGCGTGGGCGAAGGCAGGTTCTGACTCCGCAGGGAGTCCAGCCCCCGGGTCTCAACTGACCCCGGGGCCACCTCGACGGACAGAATACTGTAGCACCTACAACCGTGGCACCTACAACCGTGGCACCTACAACCGTGGCACCTACAACCGTGGCACCGTACCGGACGCTGCAAGACTGTCCAGAGATTTGATTGGTGCCGGCGTCTGCGTCCTTCAGATGTCTTGAATGACGTGAAGCTCGATGGAGCCGGACTCGTAGGCGTCGTAGCCGTCGACCACCAGGACGATCTCTTCGCCTTCTGTCAGCTTGAGATAGACCCCGCTGGCCTGGTTGTCGACTGAGATGTCATCGTTGCAGGCCAGCAAGGCACCCGTACAGTCGGTCTTCAGGACGGCCAGCACCGTGTTGAAGGTGGAGCCCCCGGTCGAGAAGCTGTAGCCAGTGGTCGCCGGTGTGGTCCAGGTCCAGCCGTAGTCCGGGCCGTGGGTGCCGATCTCGACGCCGTCACAGGAGCTGAGCTGGTAGTCGTCGCCTTCTGCGGTGGCGGTCGCCAGGTCGAATTCTATGGAGTTGCCCAGGTCCCCGTCGATGCAGACATTGCTGGCGTTGGCGCCGCCGCTGTCTATGTCCTGGGTCTTGGTGGTGCAGGCCAGGAGGGGGGTCAACAGGCCGATCACAAGCCAGGATCTGGGGTAGGAGGCACACATCAGGGCTTCTCCACGGAGTCGGGGGGGCTGGTTCTTGCGGGCAGCGTATCGGCTGAGCCCGGAGATTGCGCGTAGAAGGCGCGCAGCCGGTCGAGGACCGCGCGAGCCGGACCCGTTGCACGCGCTGCTGGCGGCAGGGAACCAAGGAAGACCTTTCCATACCAGCGTTCATGGATGCGCCGGTCCAGGATCGCCACCGCTCCCCGGTCGGAGCGGGTGCGGATCAGGCGACCGAAACCCTGCCGAAGGCGCAGCACGGCGTGGGGCAGGGACCAGGCCCGGAAGGGGTCCTGACCCGCGGCCTGGAGCCGCTCGTGGCGGGCTTGCTGCACCGGTTCAGTGGGGACCCGGAAGGGCAGGCGAGGGATGATCACCAGGCGCAGGGCCGCGCCCGGGACGGACACGCCCTCCCAGAAGCTGTCCGTGCCGAAGAGCACGGCGTTGTGCAGGCTGCGGAAGCGATCGAGCAGCCGCAGGCGCGACAGTTCGCCCTGGCGGAGCAGAGGAAGACTGTCGCCAAGGTCCTTTCGGACGGCCTGGTGCAGGGTGGCCACCAGGGCGTGGGACGTACACAGGACGAAGACGCCGCCGCCGCTGGCTCGGGCGGCTTGCGCGACGAAGCGGCCAGCCCAGGCCCCGAAGCGCGGATCATCCGGCGGGGGGAGGTCGCGAGGCAAGGCCAACAGCGCCTGTTCTTCGTAGTGGAAGGGCGAGGGGAGGGTGGCCTGGCGGATCTCGATGTCCTGGAGCGCTTGCTCACTAGCTTCCAAGCTGCCCTCCAAGCCGAGCCGGCCGAGAATGTGGTCGAAGCGTCCGTAGACCGACATCGTGGCCGAGGTCAGGATCGTCGTCTCCAGGCTTTCGAACACGCGCTGCCGCAGGGTTGGACCGACGTCGATGGGGGCGGTGGCCAGGGTCGCGGTCTTCGGGCCACGGCGCGCTTGGACCGGCGCGAGCCAGCGGACCCGATCGGGATCCTCGGCCTGCATGGCACTGGCCACGGCGGCCTTGTCCAGCAGTCGGCGGCGGGCTCGACGCAGATCCAGGAGCGGCTGGGGATGGGCCAGGACGCGGTCCTCGGGCAGCTCGTCCAGGCTCTGCTCGATGCGCGCCAGTCGGCTCGCGGCGTCGTCCAGGCGCTGTGCGGCGTCGTCGATGGCCGGTGCCAGGTGCAGGCGCCAGCGGTCGGTGCCTCGCAGGTCGGGCGTGACGCGCAGGCTCTGGTCCTCACCGCAGAAGAGGTCGATGGCCAGGCTCTCGAAGCCGGCCTTCATGTCGTCGCCGAGGAGCTCCAGCGCGGCCTGGGCGTCGTGACAGCGCCCCCTCAGGCGGTCCGCTGCGGTCGCGTCCAGGGCTTCGGCGTAGTGATCGACCGCCCGCTGGAGGGCGCCCTTGCGGCGCTTGGCGCTCAAGAGTGGGGCCACCGCGCGACGGATGGCCAGCGCGGTCAGCTTCTCGCTGAACAAGCCCGTCGCCGCGTCTTCGAGGTGGTGGGCCTCGTCGATGATCGCCCGGTCGAAGCGCGGCAGGATGCCATCTCCGCCCGTCTGGATCTTCAGCACCAGGTCGGCCAGGAGCAGGTGCTGGTTGACCACGACGACCTGGGCGCGGGCGGCGTCCCGGCGGGCCTCGTAGTACAGGCACCGCGCGAAGTGCGGGCAGCGGGCGCGCAAGGTCTGGTCGTGGTCCGAGCGGATCCGGTCCCACACGTCTTCGGGCATGGGGAAGCCCAGGTCGGCCCGTGCGCCGCGTCGGGCGTGCTCGGCCCAGGCGGCGGCCTGCCGGATGGTGGCGGCGTGGGGATCCGGCTCAGCGCCCGGTTCGGAGCTGCTGTCCAGCTCGGCCAAGGCGTCGCTCAGGCGCCTTCGACACAGGTAATTTCCGCGTCCTGAGAGCACCGCGGCGCGGACATCGAGGCCGCCGCGGGCCAACATGGGGAGGTCACTGTGGGCGAGTTGCCCTTGCAGGTTGATGGTGTAGGTGGCGATCACGATGCGGCTGTCGTTGGCCTTGGCCCACAGGGCCGCGGGCACCAGGTAGGCCAGGGACTTTCCCGTGCCGGTGCCGGCTTCGAGGGCGGCCACCACGGGGCGCTCCTTGCGACCGTCGTTGAGCGCCCGCGCGACGGCGATGGCCATGTCGACCTGTCCGGCCCGCGACTCCCACCCGGGGATCACCTTTGGCAGGGCGTGCAGGAAGAAGGCGCGGACCTGGTCGAGATCCACATCCCGGCGCTGCCGAAGGCTTGGCTCGACCACCCACAGGGCGGTTTCGACCGCGTTGTCGGTGATCACCATCCCGACGCCGTCCTCGCCGTAGAGCCCCGCCAGGTGCAGGTCTGCCTGGCTGGCCTGGAGCACGCCAGATGGGTGGTTGTGGATGACCACCTCGCCGGGGCGGGGCGCGCGCAGCAGGGCCGGGACCGCGGTGGTGTTTCCGCGGCAGTGGATCTCGACCTCGGCCACCCGACCCTCGGCGTCCAGGCGGCCGACCGCGAAGACCTCGACGCCACCCGCGTCGTCGATGGCGGCGCGAAAGGACCGCGCGGCGGGGAGGGTGAAGCGCGTGTCCGGCGGCTTGGACTTTGTGGGGAGGGGACTCACCTGAGTCTCTAACCACGGCAGCAGGTCGACCGCCGGACTCAGCCGGCCTGCATGTGCCGCAGAGCGTGTGGCTGTAGCAGACGCGGGTCTGGCGCCGCGGTGGTGGAAGTGCTGGGGATCGCAACCTGATCGGGTTGCGCTGGGCGATAGAGCAGCGCCTGGTAGTCGGCCACCATGCGGTGGCTGTTGAAGACCGGCATGCAGGTCGCGATGGCGGCCAAGGCGCGCTCGGTCCAGCCCCAGGAGTCCGCCCAGGCGGGCAGGACATCGTCCTCCAGGCAGCGGTAGAGGGACTCGGCGTCGGCGGCGTCCTGGGCCCGCGTGTCGTCGAGGTCCTGGTCCGAGCCGATCGCCCAGCCGTTGTCGCCGTCAAAGGCCTCGGGCCACCAACCGTCCAGCACGGACAGGTTGAGCCCGCCGTTGATCGCGGCCTTTTGACCGCTGGTGCCGCAGCCCTCGCGCAGGCGTCGCGGGTTGTTCAGCCAGACGTCGGCACCCTGGGTGAGCAGCCTCCCCAGGGCCATATCGTAGTTGGGCACGAACACGACCCGACCTCGGAAGCCGGGGCGGTGGGTCCAGCGCACCACCTCGGCCAGCAGGGCCTGACCCAGGGTGTCCTCGGGGTGGGCCTTGCCGGCGAAGACCACCTGGACGCCCTGGTCGAGGATCTGGAGCAAGCGGTCGGGGTCCGAGAACAGCAGGGCACCCCGCTTGAAGCCCGCGAAGCGCCGGGCGAAGCCGATGGTCAGGCGGGCGCGCTCGAGCACGGGCCGCCCTGTGCGCCACCGGACCGCGTCGACCAGACGGTGGCGCTGCATGGCCTTGGCCCGGTCCAGCTCATCGGGTGGAAGCTGCCGCGCCCGCTGCCAGAAGGTGCGGTCGCAGATGTGCGAGCGCCACCCGGGCAGGCGGGCGTCGAAGAGGTGGGCCATGGCGGGTCCCAGCCAGGCCGTCGGGTGGACGCCGCTGGTGATGTGGCCGATGGGGGCGCCCAGGTCGCGCCAGATCCGGCGCGATTCCTGGCCGTGCAGGCGGCTGATGCCGTTGCAGGCGCGGCTGCCCTTGATCGCCAGCGCGGTCGTGCTCAGCGGTTCGTGGATGTCTCCGGGTTGGCCGCGGCCGCGGTCCATGAAGGCGCCCTGGGGCAGGCCGAGCTGTTCGCGAAGACCACCCAGGGCCGGATCCACCAGGCTCCAGGGGAAGCGGTCGTGGCCCGCGGGCACGGGGCTGTGGGTCGTGAAGACGCACTGAAGTCGGGCCCGTTCCCATGCCTGATCGGCCGAGCAGTCGTGCGCGTTCAAGGCCTGCGCCCACAGCGCCAGGACGAGGAAGGCCGAGTGACCCTCGTTGATGTGAAAGGTGTCGCGCTCGATGCCCAAGGCGGCCAGCGCTCGGACACCGCCGATGCCGAGCAGCACTTCCTGGGCCAGCCGGGTCTCGGCGGTGCCGCCGTAGAGGTTGCGGGTCAGGACCCGGTATTCCACGGGGTTGGCGTCGTAGTCGGTGTCCAGCAGGAACAGCCGCACTCGCCCGACCCTTACCTCCCACACCCGCGCCCGGTAGCTGTGGCGGCTGTGGGGGATGTCGATCTCGACCTGCCTTCCGTCCTGGTCCAGGGCCGGCTTCATGGCCAGCCGGGCGGGATCGTTCTTGGGATAGGCGGCGACCTGCTGCCCGTCGTGGACGAGCTGACGGCAGTAGCCGCGCGAGTAGAAGAGTCCCACAGCGACCAGGTCCAGCCCCAGGTCGCTGGCGCTACGAAGGTGGTCGCCGGCCTGGACGCCGAGCCCGCCCGAGTAGATGGGCAGCGACTCGTGCAGGCCGAACTCCATGCAGAACAAGGCGACGCGAGGGGTGACTGCGGCGAGGTCTTTGGGGGCGAGGTCTTTGGGGGCGAGGTCTTTGGGGGCGAGGTGGTAGGCCCGCCAGCGGTTCAGCATGTCGCGGGCCTGGTTCTCCCAACCTGGTGGCGCGCTGTCTGGGTCCATATCGTGCAGCAGGGCGACCGGGTTGTGGTTGACCACCTCCCACAGGTCGCGGTCCAGGCTGGACCACAGCCCGTCGGCGTCGGGCTGGGTGGTCCACCAGAAGTCCATCGCCAGATCGCGCAGATCGTCGAGCATCTCAGCGAGGGGAGCGGGTACGTCGCGCATCACGGGCCTCCGGGGCTGGCGGCCGCGCTGGGGCACCTGGGCAACGACCCGACCGGACCACATTCATGCCCTGAGCGGCCACCGTTGTCCAGTCCTGAGTTACGCTTGCCCGCTCCTGAATGGAGGATGATATGCGCCCTCTCGACGCCTGCGTCGCGGCGCACCCTGCCCTCGTCGCTGGTCTCGCCGCCGGGATCGCTCATGACTAACCGA
>JAADHA010000411.1 GCA_013152105.1 Oligoflexia bacterium
TGTGGGTGGCGATGATGGGCAGGGACGACGCCATGGCTTCGATGGTCGACAGGGGCATGCCCTCCCAGTCCGAGCAGTTGACGTAGATATCCGCGGCGCCGAGCAGGTCGGGGACGTCGGTGCGCAGTCCGGTGAGGTGGACCCTGTCTGCGACGCCGGCGGCCTGGATCGCCTGGGTGAGTTCGTCCAGACGTTCGCCGGGACCGACGATGGCGAAACGCAGGCGCGGGTGTATGTCGCGCAGGTGCTGTGCGATGGCGATGATGTGCTGGTGCGCCTTTTGGGCAGCCAAGCGCCCCACGCTGATGACGAGCAGGTCGTCCGGTCCGGCCCCCATGGCGGCCCTGGCTGCGACTCGACCAGGCCCGGTCCGCTGGCCCAGGCGGCTGCAGTCGACGCCGTTGAAGATCACGGTACACAGGGAATCCGGCAGCCCCCCTGCGACCAGCCTGTCCCGCACATCGGGCGAGACGGCGATGACCGCGTCCGACACGCGCATCAGCGGGCCGACCAAGCGATAGCGGTGGTTCGGCCAGCCATGCGCGACGGTTACGACCCGTGCATGGTGGCGTGGCTGGGCCAAGCGCGCGATCCAGGTCACGACCAGCGAGTTGGCGATGACCACGGCGGGGGACTGCTGGTGCAGGATGGCGCGGACCTCGCGGACGGCGCGCGGTAGATCCGATCGCACTCGGCGGAGGTCGGTCGGAACAAAGGCGACGTCGGAAGCGAGCGCTTCGACCAGCTCGCCGCCGGTCGCGGCCAGGCTGACCTTGGCCCCTTGGCGGGCGAACCAGTTGGCAACACCCACGGCGTAGTGCTCGGCTCCCCCGATGCTCAGGGTGTTGGTCATGATCAGAACGGGCGAAACAGGCCGCGCGGGCGGTGGCGTCCACTGGTCCAGGCGAGAAGCCAGGTCCGCGCAGAGATCGCGGATCTCGGGGCTGGCCTGGGGCGGAGCACAGCGGCCGACGGAAGAGGTCCGCACCCCTTTCACATATGCCGGGTCGAAGGTGGCACCGAGGTGTGCAAAGACTGCCTGGAAGGCGGGCACTGGCTGGTGGACCAAGGTCTCGTAGCGCGCCAGCAGGACGCGGGGGTCCCGGTGCAGGCCAAGCTCAAAGAAGAAGGCGTTGCGCATGTACCAGAACAGCAGCGCGCCCTCGGCGGGCGACAGATCGGGGCGCCATGCCCGGGCGATCTCCTTGGCGACTTGTGGCGGTAGACGGGCGGTACGCCAACCGAAACGGTCCAGGTCTCCGGCGGCCACCGCGCTGACCACTTTGCGCTGGTGTTCACCCCATTTCTGGGTGGCGGAGTTCGCGACATCGTCGTAGTGCCGGTAGATCCACAGCGCGCGAGCCTTGGGGAAACGGGCCAGCAACAGGTCCGCCCGATAGCTGTCGCAGATCGGCTTGAAGACCTGCACGGGTGCCGGGTTGAGGTGCACCAAGGCGCGGATCGTGGTGTCGCCGCGAAGCTGGAAGTCGCGAAAGGCGACGGCATGGTTCTCGTGGTAGATCCGGGTTTCGGGGCTGTTTTCCAGGACACGCAACACCATCTTCGTGCCCGAACGCTGGCAGCCGAAGACGAAGCTGTGGTGGCGCGGATGCTGCCAGCCGTAGCTTGCCTGAGCCAGCGTCTTTTGCTGCCGGGCGACGAAACCCGGCAGGGCGCGCCGCCAGCCGCTGAGGCGGGTGTGGACCGCTTCGACGGGGTTGTCGGTTCCGGTTCTTGCATCCGCCACGCTTTGCCCCTCTGATTTTCCGGCCCGCTGGCACGACTATGACCTATCGCGTGTCGGACCCCAGACGTGTCGGAGTGCAATGTGTCGTCACGCTTGGTCCGGCCAGGGGTCGCTGAGTTGAGCTGAGCAGTACGATTGGCGCCGCGAGCGTCCGCCACGCGCGTGCTGTCCTCACGGTGCGAAAGGAAGACCTTGTCCCAAAGTCCCGCCCTTTCCCAGGTCACCCTTCGAAAGCCTGGCGGGGTGGTACGGGTGCTGATCGTGATCACCCGAGGCCAGGCCGGCGGGGCGCAGGTACACGTCCGCGATCTGGTCCAGGGCCTGCGCGATCGGATCGACTTCCACGTCGTCGTGGGAGACGAGGGCTTCCTGTCGCAGCAGCTTCGGGCGCTGGGCGCACCGGTCCACATCGTGCCTGCCTTGCAGCGCGAGATCGACCCGCGCGCCGACCGCGCCGCGCTTGGTGCCATTCGGAAACTGGTTCGCTCCCTCCGCCCCCACCTGGTCCATACCCACAGCTCCAAGGCCGGCCTGCTTGGGCGCCTGGCCGCGCGACTGGAGGGCGTGCCGGCGATTCACACCGCCCATGCCTGGTCTTTCTCCGACGGCCTGTCCTGGAGACGCAAGGCCCTCGCGGTTCCGATCGAGGCGCTGGTCGGAAGACTCACTCGCCGCTTCGTGGTCGTCTCAGAGGCCGACCGGGATGTCGGTACCCGCTGGCATGTGGCCCCTGACCGGAGTGTCCGCGTCGTACACAACGGCGTGTCCGATGTCCCCCAGCGCGCTCGCCCCGACCGCGACGGAGTCCCCATCGCAATCATGGTGGCTCGGCTGGCCGCTCCCAAGGACCACCTGCTGCTGCTGCACGCGATGGCGGGGCTGGACCTTCCCTGGCGCCTGCGACTGGTCGGAGATGGCCCGCAGAGGCATCGGATCGAGGCGGCCGTGGCGGCGCTCGGGCTGGCCGATCGCGTGCGCCTGGTGGGCGACAGCGACGCCGTACCGAAGTTGCTGGCGTCGTCCCATGTGGCGGTCCTGGTCTCGCGCCAAGAGGGCTTTCCGCTGGTCGTGCTAGAAGCGATGCGAGCAGGCCTTCCCGTGATCGCGTCGAACGTGGGCGGGGTCGCCGAAGCCGTCCAGGACGGGGTCACCGGGCTGTTGGTCCCCCAAGGAGATGAAGCTGCCCTGCGTGTCGCCCTGGGGCGTCTGTGCGGGAACCCGGCCCTGCGTCAGTCCATGGGTGAAGCAGGCCGACGGGCCTATGAAGCTCACTTCACCGTGGGGCATATGCTTGCCGGCACGCTGGATGTCTACCGGGAGCTGTGCCGGATCGAAGGCTGGCCGATGCCTGCGGCTTGGGGCGTGGCATGAGGATCTTCGGCATTCCCGTGAATCTGCGCCAGCTCTACTACCTGCTGGGTGATCTGGTCGTCCTGGTCCTGGCCATCGTGTTGGCCTATGAGCTTCGTCTGGGTTCCAACGTCGACATTTCGGACCTGTACTTGATGCCACAGTCGGTGGGCTCCTACGTCCTCGTCACGCTGCTGATGCTGTACCTGTTCGGCGCCTATGACCCGAATGTCGACTTTCGCCGCCCCACCCAGTTGCTGCGCCTGTGGACCGCGATCCTGCTGTCGCTCTCGGTGCAGATCCTCCTGCACTTTCTGCTGGATGAGCGGCTGTGGGGCCGCGGCATCGTCGGCCTCACGACACTGAGCACCGCGGTGCTGCTCAGCATCTGGCGTCCACTGGCCTGCTGGCTCAATCCAGCGAGTGTGTTTCGTCGCCGGGTGCTGATCCTTGGCGAGGGCGAGGCCAGTCAGCTCATCATCGACGCGATCAACTCGAACCTTGAGATTCGCCAACGCTACGACGTCGTTGGGCTCATCGAGCATGCCCCCTACGGTTATCGCCGAGTCGGGGACCAGACCCCCACCGACGCAGCCCACGCGGTGCCCGATGGCTTGCCCGTGCTCGGTCGCACGGCGGACCTCAAGGCGCAGGTGCTCGCGCACCGTGTGGACCTGGTCATTGTCGCGATCCGCGGATCGATGGGTGGCGAGCTGGCGCGCCTGCTGCTCGAGTGCAAGACCATGGGCGTCCAGATCGAGGACATGGCGACGCTCTACAAGGTCATCACTGGAAAGGTCCCCATCCTCAACCTCTCCGATTCGTGGTTCATCTTCGGTCCGGTCTTCGCGGGTTCCAGCAGGTTCTCCGCGGCGGGGCAGCGCCTGACTGACATCGTGCTGTCGCTCTTTGGGCTGGTGCTCTCCGCGCCGATCATCGCCCTGGCTGCGGTCGCGGTCGTGCTCCAGTCCAAGGGCTCGCCCTTCTACCTCCAAGAGCGCGTGGGCCGTGACGAGGTCACCTTCAAGATCATCAAGCTGCGGACCATGCGATCCGACGCCGAGGCGCTGACCGGTGCCGTGTGGTCGGCGGGAGCGAATGACCCGCGGGTCACCTGGGTGGGGCGGTGGCTGCGTCGGACCAGAGTCGACGAGCTGCCCCAGTTCTGGAACGTGCTGCGCGGCGAAATGTCGCTAGTCGGCCCCCGACCCGAGCGCCAGCACTTCGTGTGCCAGCTCAAGAAGCGCATCCCCTTCTACGGGCTACGTTTCTCGGTGAAGCCGGGGGTGACGGGCTGGGCGCAGGTGAACTTCCGCTATGGTGCGACCGAAGCAGATGCTGCCGAGAAGCTCAGTTACGAGGTCTTCGCGATCCAGGAACTCAACCCGCTATTGTACCTGCTGATCATGCTCAAGACGGTGCAGACCGTCCTGTTGCGGCCCGGCTCATGATCCAGGCCCCTCTCCACGAACCAAGGCCTCGGCACGGGCCGCGACCTGTGCCATCGGCAGGATCTCCAGGCGCCCCGCGTCGCGCAAGCGCACGGCGTGCATCAGGATCTGGGCCAGGCCGTCCAGCATTCGTCTGGGGCTGGAGGCCAGGTTGATGGGATGCAAGTACAAGTGGAAGATCTGCCCGGTGCTAACGGCCCGGTCCAGGCCGCGTACACAGCGCTTTACCCGCCGCGCCACCGGGATCAGCCGCCTGGCGCCATCCATGGACAGCAATGAAGCGGACGCCGGGATGCACCACAGCCCGGACGGATCGCGCCAGGGCACCACGGTGGGCGGACAGGAAGCCAGCGCGACCTGGGCCAGGTGGGCACCGCGCATCAAGGTCGAGGGAAGGGGCCATCGGCCGTACCCGGTCAGCTCCGACCCTCGCCAACAGGTGAAGCCATGCCGGGCCAGGACATCGAGCTGCCCTGGGATATTTCGCGGAAAAACAAACGATTCAAGCTTGATATCAAGCTTTTCAGCCTCGGCCACGCAGCGGCTGACCTCGGTCTCGGCGCACTCCCACGAGCTGCCCGGCCCGCCAAATACCGGGTGGGAAAAACTGTGACTGCCGATCTCCTGGCCGGCGTCTCGAAGTTGCAGCACCAGACTGCGGCCGTAGAACTCTGGGTGCTCGGCCTCGCTTCCTTCGGGCACCCCGTCGAACCATGCGCCGCGCTGGGGGCCATGGTCGGGAGGCACAATGTCAGGATGTAGGACGCCGTCTACCGCGCTTGCGTGGTCCAGGAACAGGTGGCCGATGGTCGCCCATGTGGCGATGATACCGTTGTCATCAAGCATACCAAGCAGTTCTTGGAAAATTCGGTCGCGTGTTAGCCTGGCCATCTTGGCGAGGGGCTCGATATCGGCGTACAGATCGCGGGAGCCCCACACCAGTTCGAAGTCCAGGCTGAGGACAAAGACGCCGCCATCGAACATGGGTGCCATGCCCGACTCCTACCCCGAGAAGCTGTCGTGAGCGAGCACGTCACCAAGCAGGGCCTGGACTTGCGGGCCGTGATCGCGGTCCTTGGTCAGCAACGGCGTCTCGTGCTCACCTTTCTTGGCGCGGTAGTGGTCGCCGCGCTCGCGACCAGTGTGCTGGTGCAGAAGCAGTACCGGGCGGTCGCCGTGGTCCAGCTCATGCCGCGCGCCGGGCAGGAAGTCGAAGTCGACCAGGTGGTGAAGCACGACCAGGGCGGCTACCTCGAAGCACGCGACCGGGCGCGGACCCAGATCCAGATCATCCTCAGCCGCCGCGTACGCGAACAGGTGATCCAGCGCTACAGCGAGCTCGGTGGAGATGATCTGGACCTCAGCGAGTCGGCGCAGGAAGCCTTCGCCCGCTCGCTCTCGGTGACCCCGCGCGAGGACACCGAGCTGGTCGAGATCGCCGTGCTAAACCCCGATCCCAAGGCTGCCGCGCGCCTGGCCAACCTGGTGGCGGATGTCTACTCCGAGACCAACCTGCAGTTGCGGACCACGGACGCGCGTGAGGCCAAGGTCTGGCTCGGCGGGCAGACCACGGATTACAAGAGCGCTCTCGATGACGCGACCCAGCGCACCATGGCCTTCAAGCAGGCAAACGACCTGGTCGATGTCGACGAGAAGGTAAACGGAATCACGGCGCGCCTGTCGGCCCTGCAGGTCGCGGCAGGACAAGCGACGACCCAGCGCGTGCTGATCGAGAGCAAGCTGGCCGAACACCGACGCCTGGTCGCACAGGGCGCGACCGATGTGCTGGCCGGCAGCTTCCAGGATCCCGCGCTCGACACCATGGTGCGCCAGCGGGCGACCATCGTCACAGACTCTGCCGATGTGCTCTCACGCTACGGTGATCAGCACCCCGAGCACGTTCGCGCTGTGGACCGAATCCAGCGGGTCGACGCGATGATCGCCGAAGAGGTCAAGCGCAATGTCGCGGAAGAGCGCTCGCAGGTCGACACGCTGCGGCGCCAGGAACAGCAACTCAAGAACGAGCTGGGCCGCGTCAAGGCTGAACTGCTGGTACGCCAGCAGCTCCAAGGCCAGTATCGCGAGCTGTTGGCAGACCAGCAACGGGCTCGCGCGCTCTACGACACGCTGGGCGAGCGGGGCGCCGAGGTAGAATTGCTGGCTCGGACCCAGCTCAATGACGTGCGTATCGTCGACCGCGCCGTGCCTCCGACACGGCCAGCCAAGCCGAACATTCCGCTGAACCTGGGTATGGCGGTCTGCGTGGGGCTGGCCGGTGGCGTGGGGCTGGCCCTGCTGCGAAATCGGCTGGTCGAGCCCATCCTGTCGGGTGCCGATGCCGAGCGCCTGCTGGACGTGCCCCTGCTGGGTGTGATTCCCAGCCTTCCAGCGGGCAAGGACGCGACTTCCCGTGACCTGTATGGCTTCGAGCATCCCCGCTCACTGGAAGCTGAGACCTTTCGCGCCATCCGCGGGGCCATCCAGGCCAGCGGCGGAAAAGGTGCCCCTCGCCGCTTGCTGATCACCAGTTGCCTCGCGGACGAGGGCAAGTCCTTGGCCGCGGTCGGGATCGCCGCGGCCTTCGCGCAGCTTGGGCTGCGAGTGCTGCTGGTGGATGCCGACTTGCACATCCCGCGCCAGCACCAGGTTTTCGGGGTGCAACGCGCGCCTGGCTTGACGGACCTTCCCGACGACGATGGCTCATCGCCAAGCCCGGTGGTGCCAACAAAGGTGCCGCGTCTACACCTGCTGCCCAGCGGCACCAAGGTTGCGCTTCCCAATGAATTCCTGTCCTCGGAAGACCTGGTGGCGCGCCTGGCACGGGTCCAGCAAGGCTATGATCTCATCGTCTACGATACGCCGCCCACCGCGATCATCACCGATGCCCTGGCGCTGGTCAGCCAAGCCGATGGCGTGATCCTGGTCGTGCGTCGCGGTGTCGCGCCGCGGCGGGTGATCGTCCAGACCCTGGCCCGGCTGGGCCGTGTGGGCGCCAGCCTGATGGGCGTGGTGGTCAACGATGTTCCGCTGCCGCGCAGTGCCTACGGCTCGAGGTACTACCACGACCAGGACCCCGCTCCGTCGCCCGCGGCCTCATGAACGCCAGCCAGACCCAGCTTCGATCCACAGCGGTCGCGTGGTGGTCGGTGGCGGCGCTGGGCGTGGTGGTCGGGTTCGTGACCGGACTTCGACCGACCCTCTCGATGGCCTTGCTGGTGGCCCTGGGGCTGGTGGCGACCGGACTGACCCGCCCGACCTTCATCGTCGCCAGCATCTTCCTGGCCATGTTCTTCGACCGCGCGGGGATGTTGGGCGTGAAGGTCGCTGCCTTTCCCGTGACCGCCGCCAAGCTCAGTGTGCTCTCTGGGCTGGGCTTGTGGGGGCTGCGTGCGGGCCTGGTGCGTGAGCGGGCCTTGCGCTGGCATCCGGTGCTCAGCGCGATGCTCGGCGTGGTGCTCTCGACCGGTCTGTGCATCGCGTACGCCAACGCGTGGGATGTGGGCAAGTTCGACTTCTTCGGCCTTGTGATGATGATGGTCATGGTCGGGCTGGTGTACGCGATCCTCGCTGATGCCCCCTTGGAGAACCTGGTCCGGCTGATCGGCCTGGTGCTGGTCGGCGCGCTGCTCTACACCCTGCTCTACAGCTTGTCTTCACCCGGTGCCTCGGGAACGGTCGGGCGCGCCTCTGGACCGATGGGCGATCCGAATGAGTGGGCAGCCATCGTGCTGTTGCTCTCGCCGCTCGTCCTGGGGCATCTGGTCGACGATCCGCACTGGATGGCTCGCCCCCTCCGAGTCGCGGTCCTGACCCTGGCGCCGCTTGGGATCTTCCAGACCGAGTCGCGTGCCGCGCTGTTGGTAGGTGCGCTCTGTGTGCCCTGCTGGGTGTACCTGATGCGCCGGCGCCGGGGCGAGCTCATCTTCTGCGCTGTGGGTGCGGTGGCGGTCCTGCCCCTGGTCGGGAACCTCGACCACGCCTGGGTCCGCTTCTCGGCTCTGCTGGACAACGCGCGGGGGGTCGCGGTGGTACCCGATGGCAGCCTGGATGAGCGGGCCGAGCTGTTTCGACAGGGCGTGGCGTTGTTCTTCGACCACTGGCTGCTCGGCGCCGGGCCGGGCACCTTCTCCACCGCGACGGGCTTCATCCCCCGCATCAGCGGGCTGCGATCCGCCCACAACACCTACCTGGAGATCGCCGGCGAGCAGGGCCTGCTTGGCCTGGGCGCGATGTCCATCTTCGGCTTCACGGTGGCCCGGACCCTGTGGCGAGGCCTGGATCAGGCCCGCGACGCGCGATCGCGCAACCGCGTGCTGGGGGTCACGGTCGGCCTTGTGGCCGTGGCAGGCATGGCGGGGACGCTCGGTCTGTTGACCTTCGCGATGGCCTACCTGGTCCTGGGCTTTTCGCTAGCCCTGGTCCACCAGCTACACGCGGCGAGGGCCTGATATGCGCATCATCGAGGTCGTGCCCTCGCTGGATGTGGGGGGCGCCGAGCGGGTGGCCTCGTTGCTGGCGGTCGAGTTGGCCCGGGCTGGGCACGATGTCGTGGTGGTGTCCCTGGCTGACCCGGTCGGAAGCTGGATCCAGGCCGAGCTGTCCGCGGCGGGTGTGGCCATGCGCTTTCTGGGCAAGCGCCCCGGCCTGGATCTATCGGTGCTGCCGCGACTGCGGCGGGTCTTCGCCGAGCTGCGACCGGAGATCATCCACACCCACCTCCACGTCTTGAAATACGCGATGCTGGCCAACTGGAGCGCGGGCCGTGCGTCGGTCGTCCACACCCTGCACAATCTGGCCCAGCAGGAGTCGGACCGCCTGGGACGCGGGTGGCAGCAGATCGCCTTCCGGGTCGGAGTCGCGCCGGTCGCCATCGGCCAGGCGGTCGCCCAGAGCGTGCAGCGCGTGTACGGCCTGTCCGCCCGCGCCACGATTCCCAATGGCATCCGGGTCGATGACTTCGCCACGCGGCCCGACGACAGGGCGCAGGTCCGTGTCGAGCTGGGCATCGCCGAAGAGACGCCGACCTTCCTGGTGGTCGGGCGGCTGGACACCCAAAAGAACCACGCCGCGCTGATCAACGCCTTCGCGGCGCCAAGCCTGGCCGCGCTGGACGCCCACCTGTTGATCGCTGGGGACGGCGAACTGCGGGCTGGTCTCGTCGCGCGGGCCGACGCCCTGGGCTTGGGGCAGCGCGTTCGCTTCCTCGGCGTCCGCGCCGATGTCCCCCGTCTGCTTGGGGCGGCCGATGCCTTCGCCCTGGCGTCTCGGTGGGAGGGCAACCCGCTGGTGGTGATGGAAGCCCTGGCCGCCGGCTTGCCGGTCGTCGCGACCGCGGTGGGCTGTGTCCCAGAGCTGGTCACGCCAAAAACGGGGCGGCTGGTGCCCACGGGCGATCTGCCGGCCTTGATTGCGGCACTACATGCCTTCGCCGCGGATCTTCCGGCAGCACGTCGCGCGGGCGATGCCGCCGCAAGCTGGGCCCGGGCGCACTTCGATGTCGCCGTCATGGCCAGCAGTTATGCGGGTCTCTTCGCAGCGCTGCGACACCCTCCCAAGCCAGGAGCGCACCCGTGTTAGCAGGCAATATGCGCTGGGCCCTCTGTAGACTGCTGGTCATCGGGACGCTGCTGGCGTGTGTCCTGGTGGGATCGGCTCGTGCCGGGCAGACAGACACGGTGCCCCAGCCCACAGCCGACAGCGCCGCAGCGCCGTACCGGGTTGGGGCTGGTGATGTGCTCAGCATCCAAGTCTATGGCGAGCCCTCGCTCAGCGGATCCTTCGCCGTTGATGCCTCGCAGTCCATCGACTACCCACTGCTCGGACGTATCGAGGTCACCGGCCTGACCACGCCCGGCCTGGTCGACCTGCTCTGTCAGCGGCTCATGGCGGGCTTCATCCTCAGCCCCAATGTCACCGTCTCGGTCAAGGCCTACCACAGCCAGCCGATCCAGGTCCTGGGGGCGGTCGTACGGCCTGGGATCTACTTTCTAGAGGGTCCCACATCGGTCATGGAGATCCTCAGCCGGGCGGGCGGTGTCGCTCCGCAAGGGGTCAACGAGGTGCGGATCACACATGGCACCGCCGGCGCGGTGACCGTGCTGCCCTACGACCAGTTGCTCAGCCAGGACAGCGATGCCACCACCCTCAGCGCAGGGGACATCGTGTTTGTGCCCCAGAGCATGGTCTCGGTCGTCGGAGAGGTCGACAAGCCCGGTGACGTGGCCTTTCGCGAGGGGCTCACCGTCTCGCACTGCATCGCCGCGGTGGGCGGCGCCCTGCCGGCTGCCGCCCTTCGTCACGTCTACATCATGCGGGGTGAGCGGCGAGTGCGGGTCAATCTCAGACGAGTTCTCAGCGGCAAGGCACCCGACGTGATGATGCAGCCCTCTGACCGGATCTTCGTGCCGCAGTCGGTGTTCTGAGGTCCTTGCAGGACGCTACGGCGCCCCGGCGTCCACAAATAGCGCGATGAGCTGGTCCTGGTTGGCCTGCTCTGCCAGGTCGT
>JAADHA010000122.1 GCA_013152105.1 Oligoflexia bacterium
CGAGCGTCCTGGCCCCTCTGCCGCCACCCGCCGACGCGGACTGGTTGGCCATCGCCGGCGAGCACCGCCCCGAGCTGGCCCGTCTGGCCGCGCAGCGCGACACCGCCACCGCCGCCCAGAGCCTGGCTCGAACCGAGGGCCTGCCGGATCCCGCGGTGTGGGCTGGCTACCGCTTGCGTACGGCGCAGACCGCCTCGGACCCTGGCACGGACCTGGTCTCGCTAGGCATCTCGATTCCCATCCCCACGGGCAGCGGCCGCCGCGCTCGGGGAGAGATCGCGGGTTGGGTCGATGCCGCCCGCGCCGCCGACCAGGCGACCGAGTCGCTACTGGACCAGATCTCGGGTGATATGCGCGCCCTCCTGGCGCGCTGGGTTCGGGCCACCGACAAGACCCACACCTATGACCAGAACCTGGTCCCCAGCGCCCAGGACACCCTCGACGCCTCCCTCAACGACTTCACCGTCGGCCGGACCGACTTCGCCTCGCTCTTCGACGCCGAGGTCACGCTGCTCAACCTCGACCGCGCCCGCATCAGGGCCGCCACCGAGACCTGGCAACTCCGCGCTCGTGCCTTCTCCGTCCTTGGCATCCACCCAGAGGCAAGCTCTCGATGACTCGCACCTACCTTCCTGTCCTCACCGTCCTCGCCCTGTTGTTTACGGGATCCGTCTACCTGTCCGCTTGCGGAAACGGGGACGGTGCCGCTGATGGCGCCGCGGCGTCTTCCAGCAGCTCCTCCAGCGATGGCGAACGCAAGGTCGCCTACTGGAAGGCGCCGATGGATCCGAGCTACATCCGGGACAAGCCGGGCAAGTCCCCGATGGGCATGGATCTGATTCCGGTCTACGCGGACGAGGCCACTGGCGACGACAGCAACGTCGTCTCCATCACCCCTGGGGTCGTGCAGCAGATCGGGGTTGTGACGGGCCCGGTCAAGCGCACGACCGTCTCTCGGAAAATCCGCACCATCGGCCAGGTCGAGGTTGCCGAGGACGAGCTGTCCACGGTCAACCTTCGCTTCTCGGGCTGGGTCGAGCGCATCTACGTCGAGCGTACTGGGGACGAGGTGAAGAAGGGCCAGGTGCTCTTCGACATCTACTCTCCCGAGCTGGTTGCCGCCGAAGAGGACTACCTCCTGGCGATTCGGAGCCAGGGCATGGATTCGGAGCTGGCGAAGTCCTCGCGGCGCAAGCTGGAGCTGTTCGACATCTCTGACCGGGACATCAACGCCGTCGCCAAGGCCGGCAAGGCCAGGCGTGCCATGCCGATCCGCGCACCGTTCACCAGCTACGTCCTGAGCAAGGACATTGTCGAAGGGGCCCGAGTCATGGCGGGGCACGACCTGTACCAGATGGGCGATCTGCGCCGGATCTGGGTCAACGCCGACGTCTACGAATACGACGCCCCCTGGGTCGAGGTCGGTCAACCTGCCCAACTCGAGCTGACGTACCAGGTGGGTCCGCCCATGGAGGGCAAGGTCGCCTATGTCTACCCAACCCTCAACCCGATCAGCAGGACCCTGAAGGTACGGCTGGAGTTCGACAACAAGGACATGCGTCTCAAGCCAGGGATGTTCGCCACGGTCTACCTGCAGACCCGCACCAAGAAGAACGTCATCGCCGTGCCAAGCGCAGCCATCCTCGACTCGGGCAAGCGTGAATTGGCCTTCGTCGCGCTGGGCAAGGGCCGCTTCGAGCCCCGCGAGGTTCGCACCGGTCTGGTCGGAGACAATCGGATGACGGAGATCGTCAGCGGACTCTCCGAGGGCGAGCGCGTCGTGCTCAGCAGCCAGTTCCTGATTGACTCCGAGAGCCAGCTTCAAGAGGCGGTCCAGAAGATCCTCGCCTCCAGCAGAAGTGACAAGAGTGAACAGAGCGAGATGAAGATGCCGGCTGGGGGTGAGAAGTGATTGACAAGATTATTGAGGCCAGCGTTCGCAACCGCGTGTTCGTCCTGCTGATCTCCGGGCTGGTGATGATCCTGGGGGCCTGGGCGGTGTCCAACACACCGGTCGACGCGATCCCCGATCTTTCGGATGTGCAGGTCATCGTCTACACCGAATACCCCGGCCAGGCCCCCCAGGTCGTCGAGGATCAGGTCACCTACCCGCTGACCACCGCCATGCTGTCGGTGCCCTTCGCCAAAGATGTGCGTGGTTACTCCTTCTTCGGCTTCTCGATGGTCTACGTGATCTTCGAGGACGGCACCGACCTGTACTGGGCTCGGTCGCGTACGCTAGAGTACCTCAACTTCGTCCAGGGCCGCATGCCGGCCGGCGTCACCCCGCAACTCGGTCCTGACGCCACCGGTGTCGGCTGGGTGTATGAGTACTCCCTGACCGACTTCTCGCCCCGTGCCGAGGTGCTACGCGACAAGCTGGACAAGGATCACGACCTGCAAGTCAGCGACGCGGAGCTGCCGGTCCCCGCCGACTCCGAGGACGGGATTGCCGTCTACAGTGAAGCGCAGCTCGGTGAGCTGTTCACCGTCCAGACAGCCACGCCGCCGGGAAGCCCCGAGGACTTCAAGCGCGACAGCCTCAAGTATATCGTCGAGTCCTTTGATCGTGACCACGACAAGCGCATCAGCAAAAAGGAACTCTCCCACGCCGCGAACTTCCAGGGCATCGGGCTGGATGAGCTTCGCAGCTTGCAGGACTGGTACCTGCGCTATGACCTGACCGCCCAGCCCGGCGTGTCCGAGATCGCCAGCGTGGGTGGCTTCGTGCGCCAGTACCAGGTCGAGGTCGATCCCGAGAAGCTGCGCGCCTACCACATCAGCGTGCAGGACGTTCGCAAGGCCATTCAGCGGGCCAACAACGATGTTGGTGGGCGTCTCATCGAGATGGCCGAGACCGAGTTCATGGTGCGGGGTCAGGGCTACATCACGTCTCTAGAAGACCTGGAGACCATCCCCATCGGCTTGGACCCCACCGGTCACGTGCCGGTGCTGCTGTCCCAGGTGGCCCGGGTGCAGTTCGGACCCGAGGTTCGCCGGGGACTTGTGGACATGAACGGACAGGGCGAGGTGGTGACCGGCATCGTCATCATGCGCTTCGGCGAGAACGCCCTGACGACCATCGAACACGTCAAGGAACGCCTGGAAGAGCTGAAAAAGGGTCTGCCCGAGGGCGTGGAGATCCACACATCCTATGACCGTTCGGGCCTCATCGAGCGGGCCGTGGAGACCCTCAAGAGCAAGCTGATCGAGGAGATGCTGGCCGTCACCCTGATCTGCATCATCTTCCTGCTGCACGTGCGCAGCGCCTTTGTCGCAATCCTGACCCTGCCCGTTGGCGTCGGCCTGACCTTCATCGCGATGAACCTGTTGGGCATGAACGCCAACATCATGAGCCTGGGCGGGATCGCGATCGCCATTGGTGTCATGGTCGACGCCAGCATCGTGCTGGTGGAGAACATGCACAAGCACCGAGAACACCATCCCGACGCCGACCAGATCGAGCTGGTGATCGCGGCGTCCAAGGAGGTCGGTCCAGCCCTGTTCTTCTCGCTGTTGATCGTCACCGTGGGCTTCCTGCCGGTGTTCTCGCTGGAAGCGCAAGAAGGCCGACTGTTCAAGCCCTTGGCCTGGACCAAGACCTTCGCGATGGGCTTCTCGTCCATCCTGTCCATCACGCTGATCCCGGCCCTGATGGTCTACCTGGTGCGGGGCCACATCCGGTCCGAGCGAGAGAACCCGGTCTCACGAATGTTCATCGGCGCGTATCGGCCCATCATCCACGGTGTGTTGGCCTTCCCCAAGACCGTGTTCGTGGTGGGGCTGCTCATCGCAGCGGCGACCGTCTGGCCCTGGTCCCAGATCGGGTCGGAGTTCATGCCTCCGCTCAACGAAGGCGATCTGCTCTACATGCCGACCACACCGCCAGGGATCTCCATCACCGAGGCTCGGGACCTGGTGCAAGAGACCGACCGCATCATCGCGACCCATCCGCAAGTCGCCCACGTCCTGGGCAAGATCGGCCGCGCCGAGACCGCGACCGACCCGGCCCCCTTGTCCATGATGGAGACCACGATCCTGCTTCGGCCCGAAGACGAATGGCCGAAGGGCAAGACCATCGAGGACATCATCACCGAGCTGGACGGCATGGTGAAGATCCCCGGTGTGACCAACGCCTGGACCATGCCCATCAAGACCCGCATCGACATGCTGGCCACTGGAATCAAGACACCGGTGGGTATCAAGCTGCTGGGCGATGACCTCTATGTCCTCTCCCAGGTGGGTGAGAACATCGAGGGCGCGCTCCAGGGCCTGGAGGGCACGGCTTCGGTCTACTCCGAGCGGGTGGTCGGCGGAAACTACGTCGACATCAAGGTGAACCGGGCCGAAGCAGCGCGGTACGGATTGAACGTGGACGATGTACAGGATGTCATCACCTCGGCCATCGGCGGCATGGACGTGTCCTGGACGGTAGAGGGCTTGGAACGCTACCCGATCAACGTCCGCTTCCCACGTGAGCTTCGCAGTGACCTGCCGTCCCTGCGCGCCGTCGCCGTCCCGACCCCAATGGGGCACACCGTTCCGCTAGAACAGGTCGCGGACATCCAGATCACCAAGGGGCCCCCGTCCATCAAGAGCGAAAACGCGCGGCGCACCGCGTGGATCTACGTCGATCTCAATACCAGCGATATTGGCGGCTACGTCAAGAGCGCGCAGGAATTGATCGACCGCGAGGTCCCCATGCCTCCGGGTGTGTCCATCCAGTGGTCCGGCCAGTACGAGTATATGCAGCGCGCGAATGCTCGGCTGAAGATCGTGGTGCCCGTCACCCTGGTGGTCATCTTCATGCTGCTCTACATGCACTTCCAGCAGCTTGGCGAGTCCGTGATGGTCATGTTCGCCACCATCGTCTTCGCACCCATCGGTGGCGTGTGGTTGCTCTACCTGTCAGGCTTCAACATGTCGATCGCCGCGGGGGTGGGCTTCATCGCCCTGGCGGGCTTAGCTGCCGAGACAGGGGTCGTGATGATCGTCTACCTTGACGAAGCCTATGAACGCTATCGAGACCAAGGCAAAATGAACGGCGTGGCGGACCTCAAGGAAGCGATCATCGAGGGTGCCGTAGACCGCGTGCGTCCCAAGTTGATGACCGTCGCCAGCATCATGATCGGCATGCTCCCGCTGATGTATGGTACTGAGACCGGTACCCGCGTGATGAAGCGCATCGCCGCGCCGATGGTCGGAGGCATGGTGTCCTCGACCATCCTGACCCTGGTCATGATCCCCGCCCTCTACCTGATGTGGAAGGGCTTCCTCCTCCGGCGCGAGCTTCGCGCCGCCCACCCAGAGCCCTCGGAGACTCCCGCATGAAAACAGCTCACCTGACCCTCCTGCCCGTAGCCCTGTTGTCCGTCGCTACGCTTGTACTCACCACCGCCTGTGGTGACGCGGACACCCCGGCACCCGCCACACCTCCGTCCAACCCCACCGCGCAGGCGACGCCCAAGAACGCCGGCAAGGACATGAAGGGAATGAAGGGAATGGAAGGAATGAAGGGAATGGAAGGAATGAAGGGAATGGAAGGAATGAAGGGAATGGAGGGCATGAAGCACGACGACGATCACGATCACGGTGAAATGGCGGGCCACATGGCCCACATGAACGACGTGAAGGCCCAACTCCAGACAAAGCTGGGTGACGCCTATGACGTGCCCGTGGCCGGCCTGGCGAATGCCGACATCGCGGCAGGGGGCAAAATCTACGCCACCACCTGCTCGCCCTGTCACGGGCTGACCGGCAAGGGTGACGGACCGGCCGCGGCCGCCTTGCCCTCACCGCCCGCCGACCACACCGATCCAGAACACGCTGGCTTCTACTCGGATGCCGGCCGGATGGAGGTCATTCGCAACGGCATCGAGGGTACGCCCATGGCTGGCTTCGGCGCGACGCTCTCGGACACCGACCTGCTGAACCTCTACGGCTACGTGGCCAGTCTGCGGGGCGAGGGCTCCGGTGAGGAGCACAGCCATTCGCATGGCGACGACGATCATGGCGATGACAAGGACGATGATCACGACGAATAGCGAGCGTCAATAGGAGTCCTCAGGGGCAGCCTCTCACGGGGGCGAGTCCTGGCCAGATGGGACCGTGTGGTCAGCGCCTATGTATCTTCGACCCCCACGAAGGGAAGCTCGCGGTAGCGCTCGGCGTGGTCGGTGCCGTAGCCGACTACGAACAGGTTCGGGATCTCGAAGCCGACGTGCTCCAGCGAGATCTCGACCTGTCGGCGCGAGGGCTTGTTCAACAGGGTCACGGTGCGGAGCGAGGCCACGCCCTGGGCGTGTAGCCAGCCCTGGGCAAAGGCCAGGGTGCGACCGGTGTCTGCGATGTCGTCCACCAACAACACATGACGCCCAGCGACCGGGTGGCGAGGCTCACTGTCCAGGGTGACGGTGCCCGAAGATGTCGTGCCCGCGCCGTAGCTGGACAGTCCCAGGAAGTCCATCTCCACGTGGTCGAGGTGCGGGTGCAGGGCGCGCACGAGGTCGGCCATGAAGATGACCGCGCCCTTGAGGGGACCGATGACCACCAGGCCCTGGGCCTGAGCCTGGGGTTCGAGCGCGGCGGCGATCTCAGCGGCCAGGGTCTGGACCCGAGACGCGATCTGTTCGGCGCTGAGCAAGGGCGTGATCGTGCTCACGTCAGGCCATCCAGTTCCAGTCCTGCTGCAAGGCCCACTTTGTCGTCACCTTGCGCCCCCGGGTGAAGAAGCGGAAGCCGTCCCAGCCGGTGATGTTTCCGACGCCAAACTTGCTGTCGTTCCAGCCGCCAAAGCCGAAGGGTTCGCGAGGAACGGGCACGCCGACGTTGACCCCACACATGCCGGCCTCGACCCGGCCCATGACCCGCCGGGCGACCTCGCCGCTGGTGGTGTAGATGCAGCTTGCGTTGCCGTAGGGGTTGGCGTTCTCGATCTCGAGGGCCTGCTCCAGCGTGTCGACCCGGATGATCGACAGGACGGTGCCGAAGATCTCTTCGCGAGCGGCGGGCATATCGGGCCGCACGTGGTCGAGCACCGTGGCACCCAGCCAGTAGCCCTCGGTGCCTGCGGCGTCTGGTGCGGCGCTGCGGCGGCCGTCGACGGCGACGGTGGCGCCCCCGGCCTCGGCCGCGTCGATGTAGCCGCGGATCCGGTCGACGCTGGCGGCGCTGTTGATGGCGCCGTGGTCCTTGCCGGCGACCAGGGCTGCGGCTTGCTGCTTGACCCCTTCGATGATGGACTCGACATTGCCCACCGCCACCAGGTTGGCGGCGGCCATGCAGCGCTGGCCCGAGCAGCCGGTGAAGCTGGCGACGATGTTGTCGATGGTGACCTGGGGATCGGCGTCGGGAACGACGATCAGGTGGTTCTTGGCCCCGCCCAGACACAGCGCGCGCTTGCCCGTGGCACAGGCTCGACCGTAGACCATGCGAGCGACCCGCGTGCTGCCGACAAAAGAGAATGCCTGGATGCCCGGGTGATCGCACAGGGCCTCGACCGCCGCGCGGCCACCATTGACGACGTTGAAGATCCCGTCGGGCAGACCGGCTTCGCGTAGCAGCTCGCCCAGGGCGACCATCGACAGTGGGGTCTGTTCACTTGGCTTGAGGATGACCGCGTTGCCACCGACCAGGGCCTGGGGCAAGGTCCACAGGGGGACCATGATGGGAAAGTTGAAGGGCGTGACGCAAGCGACGATGCCGACGGGTTCGTAGCGCAGCTCGCAGGTGACCCCTCGGCTGACTTCGAGCTGGGTGCCGGCCGCCAGGTTTGGCAGGGAGCATCCGAACTCGACGCACTCGATGGCCTTGTCGACCTCGGCCGCGGCTTGAGAAAAGACCTTGCCGTTCTCATGGCTGAGCAGCCACGAGAGCGCGTCCCGGTCCCGACGCATGAGGTCGCGCAGGCGGAACATGACCTGGGCCCGCTCGCGGATCGGCAGGGCGCGCCAAGCGGGGAGGGCCGAGTTGGCGGCCTTTACCGCCGCATCGACATCGGCGGCGCCGGACAGGGTCACGGTGGCCATGGCCCGCCCGTAGCGCGGGTTGATCACGTCGAGGGTGGCTTGGGGATCGACGGCATCGACCCACTGCCCCCCGATCAGATTCCGGGCGTCCACCCACGGGGCAAAGGCGTAGTCGCGGGCGGGAAAGGCCGGAATGGCAGTGCTTGCGGTCATGTCAGGTCTCCGGTTCGGGAGTGGGAATGGAGCCATGGGGCAGCACCATCATGGCCACCAGGTAGATGATGCCGGCGATGCCGAAGCCGACGAACCAGGCGTAGGTATAGATCTGGTCGAAGAGGGGCGGCACGCTGTCCACAAAGCCAGCCGCGTGGGCAAAGCCGGGCACATTGGGCAGCACCGCGAGCACCAGAGCGATGATGGCGGCGGGGTTGAAGCCGTTGATGTAGCGATACGGTCCCTTGTAGCGATACAGTCCGTCGATGTCGTAGTGCGTGCGACGCACCACGAAGTAGTCGACAATCAAGATCCCGCCAATCGGCCCCAGCAGGGCTGAGTAGCCAATGAGCCAGGTGAAGATGTAGCCGCCCGTGCTCTCGATGAGCTTCCACGGCATCATCACGATGCCCAGGCCCGCCGTAATCAGGCCACCCATACGGAAGGTGATCCGGTTGGGCGCGGCGTTGATGAGCGCGTTCGCGGGGCTGACGACGTTGGCGGCGATGTTGGTGGACAAGGTCGCGATCGTCAGGGCAAACAGGCTGATCACCACCGAGAAGCCGCCGCCCATCTTGCCCAGCAGCACGGTCGGATCCCAGATGGCCTGGCCGTAGATGACGGTGGTGGCGCTGGTGACGGCGACCCCGATGAAGGCGAACAGGGTCATGGTCAGGGGCAAGCCGATGGCCTGGCCCAGGATCTGGTCCCGCTGGGACTTTGCGTAGCGGGTGAAGTCGGGGATGTTCAGGGACAGGGTCGCCCAGAAGCCGACCATGGCGGTCAGCGAGGGGAAGAAGACCGACCAGAACTGCCCTTCTTTGGGACCACCCACGGCGAACTGGCTAGGGGTCGAGAGCATCGCACCGAAGCCACCGGCCTTGACATAGGCCCAGCCCAACAGCGCCAGGCCCATCACGATGAGGAAGGGGGCGGCCAAGGTCTCGAGCAGGCGAATGGACTCGACGCCCTTGTACAGAATGGCGACCTGGATGGCCCAAAAGGCGAGGAAGCAGCCGAGTTGAGCGGCGTTGATGCCCAGCGCGGCGATGGGCGCACCGCCCATGGGCGCCCCCGAAAGGGCCGACAAGAGCTGGTAGATCGCGGCCCCACCGATCCACGTCTGGATCCCGAACCAGCCGCACGCGACCAGGGCCCGCAACAGGGAGGGGATGTGAGCGCCGTGGATGCCGAAGCTGGCGCGCGACATCACTGGGAAGGGGATGCCGTACTTGGTGCCCGGATGACCGTTGAGGATCATCGGCACCAGGACGATGACGTTGCCCAGCATCACGGTCAGCACGGCCTGGGACCAGTTCATGCCCTGGTCGATGAGACCACCGGCCAACATATAGGTCGGTACACAGACCACCATCCCCACCCACAGGCTGGCCATGTTGAGCACGGACCAGTGGCGCTCGGCCGGGGTGGCGGGGTGGATGTCCGCGTTGATGAGACCCGGGTCGGGATCCCGCACGACATCAGAGTAGATCTCGTTGGGCGCCGTCGAGGACCGTGCCATCCGGCAGCTCCGGGTTCAGAGGAAAGAGAGGCCCGATCGAGATTCAGCCGCGGTCGACGGCGGTCGGCTTGCGCAGCGCGTTGCGACGCTGCTGGGCCGGGTAGAAGTCGGCGAAGCAGGGACGGTTCACATAGCGCCCCGTGCCGCGTTGTGTGTTGAGCTGGCCGTTCTCGAACAGGACCCGGCCACGAGACAGGGTGACCGCCGGGTTGCCGATGACCTCCATGCCTTCGTAGATGTTGAAGTCGACGTTCTGGAAGTGTTCCGAGGCCGAGATCGTGCGCGACTTTTCGGGATCCCACACGACGATGTCCGCGTCCGCACCCGCCTGGAGCACGCCCTTCTTGGGTGCGAGGTTGAAGATCCGCGCCGTGTTCGTCGACGTGATCGCCACAAACTGGCTGGGGGTCAGCTTGCCGGTCCGCACCCCGTGGTGCCACAACACAGCCATGCGATCCTGCACGCCGCTGGTGCCGTTGGGGATCTTGCGGAAGTCGTCGATACCCATGCGCTTCTGGTCGCGGCAGAAGCAACAGTGGTCGGTCGCCGTGGTCTGGAGCATCCCAGCCTGGAGCCCACGCCACAGCGCTTCTTGGTGCTTCTTGGGGCGGAAGGGGGGGCTCATCACGTAGCCAGCGGCCCTGTCCCAGTCGACGTTGCGGTAGACGCTGTCATCGATCACCAGGTGCTGCGGGACGACTTCGCCGAAGACCTGCTGGCCTTCTAGCCGGGCCCTTGTGATGGCCTTGAGGGAGTCCTCGCAGGAATTGTGAACGATGTAGACGGGCACGCCCAGCACCTGTGCGACGCGGATCGCCCGGTTGGCGGCCTCGCCCTCGACCTCGGGCGGACGGGACAGGGGATGGCCCTCGGGTCCGGTGATACCCTGGTCGAAGATGGCCTGCTGCAAGGCAGCCACGAGTTCGCCATTCTCGGCGTGCACGGTGGCCAGGGCGCCGAGCTCCTTGCAGCGCAGGAAGCTCTGGATGAGGGCTTCGTCATCGCACATGATGGCGCCCTTGTAGGCCATGAAGTGCTTGAAGCTGTTGACGCCGAAGTCGCGACACAGCACGCCCATCTCTTCGCGCACGGTGTCCGACCACCAGGTGATGGCGACGTGGAAGCTGTAGTCGCTGGCGGCCTTTTCGGCCCAACCCCGCCATGTGTGGTAGGCCTCGAGCAGGGACTGGCCGGCGTTGGGGATGGCGAAGTCGATGATCGTGGTGGTGCCCCCC
>JAADHA010000124.1 GCA_013152105.1 Oligoflexia bacterium
CCGCACCTGATCAGCGTGGATGACCTGGGCAAAGATGGCCTGCTGCCTGGGCAGGTGCTGGCGAAGCGCCCGACCTTCGCCCCGGGTCGAGTCGACCTGGACGGGCTGTCCACCTGGCAAGCGGCGCGGGTAGCGGAAGCGGCCCGCGCCCTGGCGCACGATGACCAGGCCGCGCTGATCGCGTTCGCCAACGACCAGCCCTGGGTCACCGACTGGGCCCTGTATCTGGCCTTGGTCCAGGAACACGGGAAGACCAGGGGCTGGTGGGACCTGCCGCCCTCGCTGCGCGACCGCCAGGCGGACGCCCTCGACAGCGCGCGAGAGCGCCTGAAGGACCGCGTCGACCAGCACATCGCCTCGCAGCTCCTGGTCCATCGCCAGTGGCAGCGCCTGCGCGACGCCGCCACAGCTCGGGGGATCCTCTTGGTCGGGGACCTCCCGATCTTCGTGGCCGGGGCCGGGGTCGACACCTGGACCCACCGTGAGCTCTTCCGGTGGCGGCAGACACCCAAGGCCGCGCACAGCACCTGCCCGGTCGCCGACCCCGTCGCGGGCGTGCCGCCCGACTACTTCAGCCCCAAGGGCCAGCGCTGGGGCAACCCGCTCTACGACTGGCCCGCCCATCAGGCCGATGGCTTCGCCTGGTGGCGCGCCCGAGCCCGGGCGGCCTTGACGACCTGCCACGCCGTTCGCATCGACCACTTCCGGGCCTTCTGCGCGGCCTGGGCCGTCCCGGCTGACGCCCCGGACGCGACCACCGGGCAGTGGACCCCTGGGCCCGGCCGCGCCTTGTTCGACGCCATCCGCGAAGACCTGCAGGCCGATCCGCCGCCGGGCCTGGACCCCACGGCAGCCCTGCCGATCATCGCCGAGGACCTGGGCATCATCACTCCCGATGTAGGGGCCCTGCGCGACGATCTGGGTCTGCCCGGCATGAAGGTCCTGCAGTTCGCCTTCGGCGAGGGAAACGACCACCCCTTCCTGCCCCACACCTGGACCCATGACCGCTGGGTGGCCTACACCGGAACCCACGATAATGACACGGTCCGTGGCTGGTACGCGGCCACCAACGACCGGGTGCGGGACCACCTTCGTCGCTACGTCGGACGCGACGGATCCGAGCCCCACTGGCAGCTCCTGCGACCCTTGCTGGCAAGCGTGGCTCGCTGGGCCATCACACCCTTGCAGGACATCATGGGGCTCGACGCGTCGGGCCGCATGAACGTGCCCGGAACGGCCAGCGGCAACTGGTGCTGGCGCGCCCAGGCGCTGCCCTGGGACGCCGCCCCGCGCCTGCGCGACCTGATCTCGGTCTATGGTCGCCTGCCCGCACAGCGCTGAGCCTGGCACGCGGCGCTCGGCGTATAGTGCGCTTCATCCCGATCCCAAGTCCGTGGTGGTGCCTTGTGCTGAGCCGGATCCTGAACCTGCCGCTGCGAGCCCTCGGCCGCGCCGCCCGGGTGGTCGAGCGCGCCGAAGTACAGCGCCAGTCCCTGGCCGGCGATCCACCCAGCGCGCGCTCCTCTGCCAGCCTGCGCGTCGGCTCGCCCATGGACGTGCCCGACGACTTCAAGTTGGGTCCCCTCAAGGCTACAGCCGCCCGGATCCTCGCGGACCGCGACGCCGGAATTCCTGTCGCCCTGGTCGATGTCCGCACCACCACCCAGCACCGCCGCGCTCGACCCACCGGCGCCCTTCATATGCCGGGTGAACAAGTCGTTTCTCGTATCGCTGAGATCCCAGCCCAGGGCCGCATCGTGGTGATAGGAGCCCGATCCGACCCCCACGCTCGCGACGTCGCAAGCTTCCTGCGATACCGCGGCCTGGAAGACACCTGGCTGCTCGACGGGGGTTTCGCCGCATGGCAAACCGCTGGCGGTCCAGTGACCCAGGGCTGAGCCCTCCTCTCTCTCTCCAAAAAGGAAGGTCCCCGTGCGTTCTCCCGTCCTCCTGGCGGCAGCCCTCACCCTGCCCCTGCTGGCAGCCTGTGACGATCTGGGCCGAAACGCCGCCAAGATTTTTCCGTTCCTCGAAAAGGTCGACGAAGACCTGGCCGAGCCGACCGTCGTCTGCGATCCACCCTTCTCATCTCCCACTCCACGCAACGGGATCGTGGCCGACATCGGCTGCGGCAGCGTCGTAGAAGGCAACAACTCCACCGGTAGCCGGGTGTGGGGCGACTCCTTCTACCAGACCGTCTTCTGTACGCCCCAGCGCAACCAGTACGACAACTCGCCCGAAGACATCTACCGCCTGAAGGTCCCCAGCGACTACGAGGCCGAGGTCACCTTGGTCAGTGACTGCGTCGATCTGGACCTGGTCGGCGTCTCATGGCAGGAACGCAGCATCCCAGGCGCCGAGCATCGCGGCGCCATCAGCCAATGCGACATGGACACCTCCCGTAAGGGCGGCAAGCTGCGGCTCAACGCCGTCGGCAGGGACTGGTACTACTTGGTAGGTATCGACGGAAAGGGTGGTGCGACCGGCAACTACCGCCTCAAGGTCAAGTGTTATACCTTCCGCTGATGGCGCGGCCGGTCATCCCGATAATCCCTGTCCTTGGAGACATGCGATGTTGCACATCACCCTGTTCACCCTCGGCTTCCTCAGCGTGGCATCCTGTGGTCCCAACAATCCCAAGTACAGCGAAGAGATCATCGGCCGCGAAGAATACAAGGCACCCGCGCCGGGCGCGACCCAAGGGGGAAAGATCGGCGGCGGATCGGGGGGCGGCTCGGCAAGCGCTGGCGGTGCGACTGCCCGCGACGCTGTGGCCTGCGACGCGACCTTTGCCGCCCCCAAAAAGGGCGATGTCACCAGTACCATCAAGTGCGGCGGGTCCGTCACGGCCAGCACCGAGGGCGGCAGCAGCAGCTTCGGCGACGACTTCTACCAGCGGGCATTCTGCACGCCCGCCCGCAAGCACTATGACGACGCTCCCGAGGCGATCTACCTGCTAGAAGTGCCAGCCGACATCCAGGCGACCGTCAGCCTCAGCAGCCCCTGCGCCGACCTGGACATCGCGGCGATCTCGTGGGCCCTGGGTGGCCTTCCCACCCTGGCCCAGGTGGGTCGAGTGCGCGAGTGCGAGATGGACACCAAGGAAGGGGACGGCAAGCTGAAGCTGACATCGGTGAACAAATCCCAGGTCTACCTGATCACCGTCGATGGCAAGCAGGGCGCGGCCGCACCCTTCCGCATCGACGTCGCGTGCGGGACCTACCGATAGCCACGCCAGGGCCCACACGGACGCACCGCTGGGGTTTTCTCCTGGCCAAGATCCTGCTGTCCGTGACGGTGATCCTGTGGTTCGCGGCGGATGTCGATATGCAGCGCATGGGTCAGGTCCTGCGGCGGGTCTCACCGGGCTGGCTGGTCCTCGCCTTCCTGCTCAAGGCGGTCTCGCTGTGGCTGCATGAAGCGCGCATCTGGATGGCCCTGCCCGTGCCACGTCCGCGACTGGGTGAGCTCGTGCGGATGTGCCTGGGGATTGGTCTGCTCAACCTGGTCCTGCCCGCCCGAGGCGGCGACGTGGCCATCATCGCCGGGCTGAACCGCCGGTGGCAGATCCCCGTGGGCACAGCCACAGCGGTGATCGGCGTCACCAGCTTCCTGGAGGCCGCGGCCTTCGGCCTGATCCTGCTGGCGGTGCTGGGCGAGTCCTCCGGTCTGGCGAGCCCGACCGCCGGGGCCTCAGACCTCGACCAGATCTTCTTGATGGTGGCGCTCACCGCCGCCATCGCCTGCGCCGCCATCGCGACGATCATGGTCATCGGACGCGTCCGTGCCGGGCGAGCCGCCCCCGCGGGCCTGCTGGGGATCGCCCATCGGATCGCCGTCGACACCGCTGCTCTGCTGACCGATCCACGAGTCCTCGCCACGAACACCATCGCCGCCGTGGTCCAGGTCGGCTTCATGGTGGCCGCTTTCGCGGTGGGGCTGCCGGCCGCGGGCCTGGCGGATGCCGCTCCTCTGGCAGCGGCTGGCCAAATCCTGGCCCTGTCGTCCCTGGCCAGCGTGATCCTCCCGCCGGCCTGGGGGGTGGGCCCCGCCGCGGCCAGCAAGCTGGTGCTCGGCGCCAGCGGTCTGGGAACCGAAGAAGCACTGCTCTACGCTGCCGTCTACTGGATCATCGCTCACCTGCCCTTCATGCTGATGGGCCTGCCCAGCCTGTGGAGTCTTCGGGACCGCCCGTCTGGTCCCCAGTGAAGCCTTGGCACCATCAGCGACCCGCCGGCACCGCAGCGGGACCACTTCCTGGAGCGTCGGGGCAGGACCATGTGTAGAGCCCCGTGCCTCCTCGGATCCAGTCCATATATTGCCAGCAGCCCAGCTCGCGTGGAAGGCCCGCCGAGAAGGGTAGAGACGAGCCAGTACCTCCCGGAAGCCGAGCCGTGACGACATCGCCAAGCCGCAGGACAGCGGCGATAGGGCGGACCGGGCCCAGGTTTCGACAGTCCTGCCCGAGCTTGGGCGTGCGGCACATCGTGTAGGGAAAGTACAGGGCCAGCGCGGTGACGGGCTGGGTCCCAGAGAAGTCGAAGACCGGCGTCCCGGCCGGCAAGGTGCGGCTGGCTCGGTCCACGACCATCCAGAGCTGCGTGTCCTCGCCCATCGTCCAGCTATCCGTCTGCCGAGAGCCCGTTCTCAGGTAGGAGGCATCGACCCGAGACATCGGCGAGTCCGGCATCAGCAGGGCGGCCATGGCGGCACCGACCACCCCCACGGGACCACCAAGCAGCGCCGTGCTCCCCACCGCCGCCACAGGCAAGAGGGTCAGCTCTGGCAAGGCCCAGCGGTGGGAGTAGTAGAACCGAACCAGGGGCAGCGCGGGCGAGAGGTAGACCAGCAGCAGCACGGGACCCATGACACGAAGCGCCCCCCTCTTCCGAACCAGGAGAAGCAGCGGAAAGCCCAGGGAAAGCGCGATCCACAGCGGCGAAGTGCGGGGCCAGGCCAGAGACAGACCCAGGGAGAGGCGCTGCTTTCGGTTGACACGCTGGTCGGGCAGAATCTGGGTCTGGATCGCCCGCAAGGTCGCCGGAAGACGCCGCAGGGCGCCCTCTTGACCGAGCACAAAACCGTCAAAGCGACGGGCCTTGAAGTCGGCCGTCTGGGTAGACCCCGGGGTGCGCATGACCAGGCTCTCGACCGTGAGGATCGTACCAGGAAAACCGGTCATGGCCATCTGCCCCACTGCCACGGGGGCCACCACCGACACCGCCAGCAGAAGACGCATCGGCAGGCGGCGTCCAGGAGCCACCAGCAGCCACAGTGCCAACAATCCGCCCATCGCCATGACCAGCGGGATCTGCTTGGGGTCCGTCGTACAGGCCAAGGTGCCCGCCGCCAGGAAGGCCGCACCAAGGACCAGGCTGCGCCAGCCGCGAGTCGAGAGCAGGGCCAGGGCCAGGGCCAGAAGCGACGCATCCAGCAGGGTCACCAGCGGGTAGCTGGTGAAGGTCTGCCCCACATCGACCACCAGGATCTGGCGCATCGCCAAGGTCGCCCCCACGACGCCCGCAGCGCGGCCCACAAGCAGCCGGCCGATCCAGTACAGGGGCACGACGCAGAGCACCATCGCGGCCATTGACACCGTCGTTCCGGTCCAGGGAATCGACTGGAGGTCAGGCGATAACAGGCTCACCAGCCAGGGATAGCCAGGGTAGCGGTCATCGGGGTACAGCAGCCAATTGCCCGTGTGGTAGGCGATGGCGGCGCTGAGGTAGCCCTCGGAGTCGGGGCCCGAGAGAAAGCGGTGGGGGCTGATGACGGCCCAGACCGCCCGCAGCGGCAGCCAGGTCCACAGCAGCACGGCCAGGACCAGGACCCAGTCGGCGAGGGGTGAGCGCCACAGCCGCACAAGGCGAGGGTCCAGCCTGGCGCGCACGAAAGAGCGGAGCGCCTGGCGCAACAACAGCCACAGCCCAGCTCCGGCCACTGCCAGCAGCAGGGCGAGGATCTCCCAGCGCTGGAGGGAAAGCGTCACCGTCCCTCCATCCTATGCGAAGCGGGAACTCAGCCCCCGGCGCGGATCTTGTTCAGGGCGCTTCCCGACACGAACCAGCCAAATTGTTCGGGAGACAGCGTGTTCCGGGTCGCAAGCGAGTCCGTGCTGCCGTCTGTGTGGTGCAAGACCACGGTCGGGCTGCCGCCGTCCGCGATGGCGCCAATGCCAAGGACATCGACCAGATCGTCGCCCCGTACCCGGTCGTAGTCGGCCGGATCGGCGAAGGTCAGCGGCAGCACCCCCTGCTTCTTGAGGTTCGTCTCATGGATGCGCGCGAAGCTGCGCACGATCACCGCCCGTCCACCCATGTGTCGCGGCTCCATGGCGGCGTGCTCGCGAGAGCTGCCCTCGCCGTAGTTCTCGTCGCCGAAGATCACCCACTGCTGGCCGGCTTCTCGGTAGGCCTTGGCGATATCGGGGTGGGTGCCACGCTGCCCGGTCAGGAAATTCACGCCCTCGCCGAATTCGCCGGTGAAGGCGTTGTGTGCACCCAACATCAGGTTTCCGCTGATATTGGTCAGGTGGCCCCGGTACTTCAACCAGGGTCCCGCCGCCGAGATGTGGTCGGTCGTACACTTGCCAACCGCCTTGACCAGGATGCGCAGACCGCTGATGTCCGCGCCATCCCAGGCCGCGAAGGGGCGCAGGCGCTCGATGCGATCGCTCGTCGGCGAGATCACCACGTCGACGACCTGGCGATCGGCCTGGGGCAGGGGCGGCACGAATCCGTCATAGGCCGTCTCGAAGCCCTTGCCCGGGAGTTCTTCCCCGGCCGGCTGGGTCAGCATGAAGCGGGAACCGTCCGCCGCCTGCAGGCTGTCCGTCGCCGGGTTGAAGCCGATGTCGCCCGCCAGGGCTACGGCTGTGACCGTGTCGGGCGAGGCGATGAAGGACAAGGTGGCGGGGTTGGCGTCATTGCGTCCGCGGAAGTTGCGATTGAAAGACGTGATGATGGTGTTCACATCGCCCTTTTCGATGTCGTCCCGCCGCCACTGCCCGATGCAGGGTCCACAGGCGTTGGCCAGCACCACCCCGCCAATGGCGCGCAGATCGTCGGCCAGGCCGTCCCGTTCGATGGTCTCCATGATGGCGTCGCTGCCCGGGCTGACCATGAAGCCGGTCTTGGCCTTGATGCCGTGGGCCTGGGCTTGGCGAGCGATGGACGCCGCACGGGTGATGTCTTCATACGAGGAGTTCGTGCACGAGCCGATCAGCGCGTACTTGAGCTGCCGCGGCCAGCCTTCCTTCTCGCACTCGGCCCCCAGCTCGGACAAGGCACGGCCGCGGTCTGGAGTGTGAGGGCCCACGACGCGCTGCTGCAAGGTCGACAGGTCGATCTCGACCACGCGGTCGTAGTGGGCTTCCGGGTCGGCATACACCGCGTCATCCGCGCGCAGCTCAGCGCTGTGCGCATCCGCCAGGTCCGCCACGGCTGCCCGACCGGTGGCCCGCAGGTAGCGGCCAATGGCTTCGTCGTAGGGGAAGAGGCTGGTCGTGGCACCGTGCTCGGCGCCCATATTGCAGATGGTGCCCTTGCCCGTGGCGCTGATGGTCGCGCAGCCAGGCCCAAAGTACTCCACGATGGCGTTCGTGCCGCCCTTTACGGTGAGCAATTCGCAGACCCGGATGATGATGTCCTTGGGACTGGCCCAGCCGGCCAGCTTGCCGGTCAGCCTGACGCCGATGAAGCCCGGGTTGAGGACTTCCCAGGGCAGCCCCACCATCGCGTCCACCGCGTCCGCACCACCGACACCGACCGCGATCATGCCCAGCCCACCCGCGTTGGGGGTGTGGCTGTCGGTGCCGATCATCAGGCCGCCGGGGAAGGAGTAGTTCTCCAGCACGACCTGGTGGATGATGCCCGCCCCGGGCTTCCAGAAGCCCAGGCCATAGCGCCCGCTGACACTGCGCAAAAAGGCGTAGACTTCATGGTTGAGCATCAAGGCCTGGTCCATGTCCTGGGTCCGGCCCTTGTAGGCCTTGATCAGGTGATCGCAGTGTACGGTGCTAGGGACCGCCACCGAATCCTTGCCGGCCGTCATGAACTGAAGCAGCGCCATCTGCGCCGTCGCGTCCTGCATGGCCACCCGGTCCACCCGCAAGTTCAGAAAGCTCTTCTTACGCTGAAAGTCGGCCCCTTCCGGGTCATCGAGGTGGGCAAAAAGGATCTTCTCGCCCAGGGTCAGCGCACGGCCGAGCCGACGGCGACCGATCTGGTGACGGGCTGCCTGGCGTTCGTAGAGGGCCTGGATGGTTCCGATGTCGACAAAGGGGTTCGTGCTCATGGCTGGCTCCGCGGGGAGTTTGGGGGGACGCCCGACTAACCCGGGCGCCCAATTCCGGCGCCGCCCATCGCGAACTCAGAGCCGAGCCTCAGGCCGCGGCACGCCGCCGCCGATCAGCCAGAGCCACCAGCCCAATGAGCAACCCGGCCAGCCCCGACACCGGCGACGCAGACACGCTGGCGCAACCGTAGACCGGACCGGTGATGCTGCTTCCAACTGGGCAGTAGTCCGCACCGGTGGGGTTCGGGTTGAGACCCTGGGCCAGGGCTTCGGTGTCGATGATGCCGTCACCATCGCTATCAACAGCGTCCGCGACCATGGCGTCGAGCGCCCCCGCCACCGTAGCGGCGTCCACGGTCAAGCCCCGATCGACCATGGCGATGCCGAAGGGCTCGGTTGGGACCCCAGATCCCGACGGGCTGCTATGACAGAGGTCGCAGGTGGCGGTACACTGCATGCCAAGGTCGGTCTGGAGATCCGCAGGAAAGTTGGACATGGCAAAGGCCGAGGACGTGATCAACGCGTACAGGAGCATGGCGTCCTACAGGTAGGCGTGGGCTTGGATCATGCCCAAAAAAGTAGAGGGCACGCCCGGCGTGCAGTAGAGGGTGCCGTACATGGCGTCGGCACGAACGTCGAAGTGGGCCACCGCGAACCACTGCAGGCCCAGCCAACCCCGCGTTGTCGTCGTCGCCGTGTCCGACAGGTTGTCGTCGCACCACTCGCCTGTGCCCACGACATGGAAGCCCTGAGCGGGTTCGAAATCAGCCTGGAGGTAGCCGACCGTCCCCAGCGCGTTGCTGCCGCTGGCGTCGCTGGCGGTCAGGCCCACTTCGGACAGCAGGGCCAGCGAGCTGGCCGGAGACCAGCGGCCAAACACTTCGTGGGCCTGCTTGGTTGCCGGTGTGCGCGTCGCCTCGTCCAGCGCGGCGTGCGTGATCTTGCTGGAGAGCCCCAGCTCGAGCTTGTGGGTGATGCCCCACCCGACCATGGCGCTGTAGCCACGTTGCCGGTAAGCGTCGGGCGACACCTGTAAATCACCGGCAATGCCCATGACCTCAGCCCGAACCTTGCCGCGATCCACGAACACATCCAGGCCGTACTCCTGACCCTTGTTGGTGTCCGTTCCAGTGAAGGATCGGGCCATCAGCATGTGCTGCTCGGACCGGATGCCAAAGGGCAGGTTCATCCTACCTGCCCGAATCAGCAAGTCCTTGGCGGGTTCGATGCCCAGCCAGTGAACCCGCGACACCAGGTTGCCACCCGCACCCGCGTTGCGGGTCAACCAGGCACGCTGCCCGCCCTCGCTGACCCAACCGATCGACGCTTGACCGCGCACAGGGCCCGCGTCCAGGCCAGCCTCCAGGTCATTTTGCATGCCCAACAGCCGCACCTTGCCCGGCTGGGGAATGAGCATGGCGCGGATATCCGCCTGCAAGGCCAATTGCTTGGGCAGCGGGATGGCGCCGAACAAGAAGTCCTTGGACTTGCCGGGCTCGAACTCTCCGTCCCGCTTCTTGTACACGCTGGAGAGCAGGATGACGCCCTGTCCCCGCCCGTAGTTCGTGAGCACCCCACCGCCCGATGGGTCGGTGTGACACTCACCGCACCCGGTGTAGCTGTGCTCGATCATGAAGGGATAGGCGCTGGCTGGCGCCGACCACAACAGCAGCAAGATGAGAGGCAAGGAGAACAGCCTGGGCGTGGGAACCGCTGCAACGGCACCCCTCAACAGCGTGTACATGGAGAATCTCCCTACTCGTCAACCATGGAGAAGCGAACGCGAGCCTTTTGGGCCGGGTCGACCGTGATGCCCAGGTAGCTAGGGATCACGATGCCGTGGTGGTCAGCGTTGTACGCAAAGCTTGCGTCCACGGCGTAGCCCGTCTTGCTCTTCTTGACCGTGTAGGTCACCGTCGCGGGCTGGTCCACACCATGGCAGTTGAAGGTTGCCGCCAGTGTACCGTTGGTGGACTTGCCGGTCTGGGTGGGAAGTTGCAGGTCGGCCCGAGCGAAGCGGACGCTGGCGGTGGGGTAGGTGCCCACCTCCATGTACTTCTCCTTCATGTGGTCGTCGCGCAGATCGATCCCGGTCGACAGGTTCTCCAGATCCACCACGGCGGTCACCGTGGTGCCATCGTCGGTCAGGCTGAGGTCCGAGGTCTTGCCCTCGATGTCCAGGGCACCCGGCGAGCCCTCGGCATAGAAGCTGACCTTGGGCTTGCCATCGACATGGAAGGCAGCGGCAGCAGGAAGGGAGAGACCGCCCAGTGCGACAAGGGTGGCGAGGGTGGCGAGAACAGTGCGGGAGCGGGGCATGTGCACCTCTTTGGAGTTGGGAATGGAGTGGAAGGCGGAGCTGGGCACGGCGCTGAACACCGTGAGGATCGCGCCGTCAGATGACGCCGCAAACCTCGCCAGGCTTCCCTCGATTTCCAGTCCTCTGCCAGTTCGTGAAGCTCGACGGACCATTCCGGCGTGCCAGCCACCTTCATGTTCTAGACCATGGCAATGTCGATTGATAGCGCTCTCACCAACTTCCAACCCACGGGCAAGGTCGCCGACCCGGCGAAGCATTCGCCTTACGCACCGCCCACGCGAAAAGCGCTGGACGGTGGCAATAGAGCCGCGCTAACTT
>JAADHA010000332.1 GCA_013152105.1 Oligoflexia bacterium
GCAGACGGTGGAGGCGCGCTTGCTGGCGCTTCAGCTCGAGCTTGTAGTCCTTGTGGTCCACCACCAGGTCCATGTCGAGCTGGTCGAGCACGGTGGTGAGCAGGGTGGAGTTGCGCAGGACCGCCATCGCGTCAGCGCCGGCATCGACCGTGGTCTCAGGCTTGGAGTCCACGGAAGCATCGGCCGCGGCACGTTGCGCGTCGATCTGGCGCAGGCGCCGCTCGATGGCTTCCTGCAACAGGGTCGCGACCTTCAGGCTGCGGTATCGCGGGTCGGCCCCCTCGATGATGTGCCAGGGCGCGTGCCCGGTGCTGGTCCGGGTGATGAGCCGCTCGGCCGCGGCGATGAAGTCGTCGTACATCTCCCAGTGCTTCCAGTCGCGCTCGCTGACCCGCCAGGACAGATCCGGGTCGGCCTCGAGCTCGCGCAGGCGTTGTTCCTGGGCGTCCCGACTCAAGTGCATCCACAGCTTGAGGACAACCGCGCCATCGTCGCTGAGCATCTTCTCCAGGGTCGCGATCTCGTCGAGCTGCTGGTTGAAGACGGCGACGTCGCCGCCATAGACCCGCTCGAGCACCGGCCGGCTGTACCAGCCCGACAGGAAGATCCCGACCTGCCCGTTGGCGGGGAGGTCGCGCCAGAAGCGCCAGTGATCGGGACGGTCGCGCTCTTCTTCGGAGCGTTTGCCGTAGGCACGGGTGACCACCCAGCGTGGATCCATCCACTCGTTGAGCAGGTTGGTCACCTCGCTCTTGCCCGCGCCGTCCACGCCCGCAAACAGCACGATCACCGGAAAGCCGGCTTCTCGCAGGGCGAGCTGCGCGTGGAGCAGAGACGCTCGCAGGGCAGGCACGATGGCCTTGTACTCGGCCTTGGGTACACTGCGGCCGACCTCGGCGGTCTCAAACATCGGAGGCTCCAGGCGTGCGGGGTTCATTGTTGAGCTGATTGTATAGTCCAGATGGGATGCCAGTTCGCCCAGGGGGGTTCTCACGCGGTAGGCTGCCGCTTCCAAACCCCCAGAGGTCACTGTGCTCCAACTTCTTCTTCTTCTCGCCCTCGCAAGCCCAGCCCACGCCGAATGGTCCAGCATGGGAGAAAAAGACGGCTGCGTCTTCAGCAAGCAGGAAGAGGACGACATCGTGGCCCTGCGTGGCCTCTGCACCTGGGCCGTGCCCGCCGACCAGGTGATCGCCAAGCTCTCCAACTGGAACAACCACGACGAGATCTTCCCAACCGTGGCCCAGTCGACCGTGTTGGGCACCTTGGTCGACGGAAAGGGCAAGGTCTCACAGGTACATCAGGCGGCCGGCATCTCCGACCGAGAGGTCGTGCTGGATGTGACCGCTCAGACCATCGACGGCGGTCTGCGCCTGACGCACACCAAGTCAGCGGACCAGTCGGCGGTCTCCGGCAAGCGGGTGATGGTGGGACGCGACGATGGCCTTTGGGAGATCAAGTCGGCCCCCGGTGGCTGCACCGTACTGTACGAGCTGCGCTACGACCCCGCCGGGAGCGTGCCGGGCTTCATCGTAAAGTGGTTCCAGGGTAGCGGCTTCAAGGATCTACTGGGCAGCCTCAAGGACGCGGTCGGGGCCTGATCCGCCCAGGCAAGCCGACTGGACCATGCTCCGGGTAGTCGTGGTAGCATGCGATGACTTTCCCACAACATTCGGAGCACCGGGCGTGAGCCGATACGACCCATCGGACGAGTACCTGCTCTTCGGCGACGAAGACACAACGGTGTACCCGGTCGGCGTCGTGCCACAGTACCTACTGGACCTCGAAGACGCCCAGCCAGCCCCTGCCCCTCCAAGCCAGTCCCAAGAAGACACCCCTCTCGGCGCTGACTTGCAGGTCGAAGTCGACGACGGCGAACCGATCGAAGCCCTGGCCGGGCACCTCAAGGTGACCAACCTCTCCGGCGCCAACCCCGTGACGGCCGACCTGCAGATCGCGCTCATCAACCGAGCCCGCGACGAGCTGCTGCGATGCGATCTGACCGAAGCGGCCAACACCCTGGAACGTGCCGACTCCCTGGGTCCCAATGACGCGGTGGTGATGGCGCACAATGCCTGGCTTCGGCTCTTGACCGGCGAACGCTTCAGCGCGACCTGGTTGGCCGATCAGGCCCTGGCCGCCGCCCCCGACAACCCCGCCGTCGTCGTCATGGTGATGGCCCTCAGGGATGAGCTGGCGGATTGAGCACCGCCACCACACCCATCACTGGCCGGTCCCCCAGCGTCCAAGCTGCTGGGGCTGGGTCTGGCCATCGGCCAGGAACCACACCTCTACCGCACTTCCAGCGGGAATGGCCAACTCTGTCGGTACGCGGCCCTGGAACCAGAAGCGCTGGTCTTCGTCCTGCGACCAGCCGATGCGCTCCAGGGTAGCGGCGGCGGTGAGCTGCTCCAGCCAAGCCCGACCGCTGGGATCGGTGATCCGGGCCCAGGTCCAGCCCGCGCGCCCCGGGTTGAGACGGCCGTGCAGATCGACACCGTCCTGGGTCACGGCCGTGTCGATGCCGGCCGGGTCCGAGGTCGGTTCACCGGGCGCCAACCAACCCCAGGGCGGGATCTCGCCCTGAATGTCCTGGGTGAACATATCGAGGTGGAGCAGGTCGGTGGTGATCCACTTCATCGCCGCGCTGGTCGCGTCCAGCTCGAGCTGCCGTGACAGCTCGTGGATCTCCAGCGAAACGACCTTTCCGTCGACCTGGATGGCGACCGCCCGCCAGTCGTACCAGCCGGTGCCCGAGGGCTGAAAGGCGTGGATGGCCAAGACATTGTCGTCCGCGCTGAAGTGGTCGACCAGGGGCGAGTCGGTCCACTCGGCGCCGGGCAGGCGCGGACTGAGTCGTAGCAAGGCCCGCCACAAGCCGTGGGCGTCGTGGTGATAGCCGGCCCAACCGACCGTGCGACCCAACTTGGGGTCTTCCGTCCGCAGAAAAGCCACGGTCGCCCCTTCCCAGCGCGTCACCCGCCACCGAGGGTGCGCCGCCAGGTGCGTGGCGAGGAACTGGGCCTGGCTCTGGTCGAAGCGGGAGAGGGGGGTGAGGTCGGCGCCCAGGGTGAATTCAAGCTGGCTGTGGGTCAAGCCCTCCAGCACGACCGCGTCCGTCATGCCCGACAGCGGTGGTGTCGGGGGGCTGCCCGGAGGTGGCACCGCGCCAGGTACTTCGGGCTCGCCAACCGGGGTCTGGCTGAGGCCCGCAACCGCGGCCACAGCGGCGGGCTCAGCAGCGGAGGAGGCGGTAGCAGCCGTGGAAGCGGGCGGACGGGCACAGGCCAGCACAAGGAGCGTCAGAATCACGGGATCCTCGGGGAGCGGGCCAAGCGGGATGTACTCACAAGGGCTCGACATCGAAGAGTTCGATGCCGGGGGCGTTCTCAGCAGCGTACTGCATCATCCAGGGGGTCTCGGTCAAGACGACAGGCTGACCGTTGCGGTCCTCGACCAGGCTGTAGTCGCGCCGACCCTGAAGCCAGGCGAGGCCCTCAGCCGCACCGCCAATCCAACGAGCGTGGCGATAGCGCAGCGGCTCGAGGGTCGCCTTGACGCCGTACTCGTCCTCCAAGCGGGCCCGCAGGACCTCGAACTGGAGCTGTCCAACCGCTCCTAGCCACGGGTCCTGGTGTCCGGTCTCGGGCCGATAGAAGAGCTGGATCACGCCTTCGTGGGCGAGCTGGGTGAGCCCGGTATCCAGCTTCTTGCGCCTGAGCGGGTCCCTGAGCACCACCCGGCAATAGAATTCCGGTGCAAAGCGCGGAATCCCATCGAAATGCAGGCGACGACCGACCGAGAGTGTGTCGCCGATCCGCAGGTTCCCAGGGTCGTAGAGGCCGACGATGTCGCCGGGCCAGGCTTCATCGACGATGGAGCGTTCGTCGGCCATGAAGGTGTGGGGCTTGCGCAGGCGCAAGGTCCCGCCCGTGCGACCGACGATGACATCCATGCCACGGTCGAAGCGTCCGCTGACGACCCGCATGAAGGCGACCCGGTCACGGTGGCGCGGGTTCATGTTGGCCTGGATCTTGAAAATGAAGCCTGTGAAGGCCGGATCCTGGGGTCTCACCGAGATGGTCAGCTCACCATCATCGCCCTGGCGAGCCGTGCGCCGCGCGGGCACCGCCGCATGGCTGGCCAGGAACTGCAACAGCGGCTCGACCCCGAAGTTGGTCATCGCCGAGCCCCAGAAGACCGGCGAGAGATCGCCTTGCAGGTAAGCATCGACATCCCAGGGATCGCCCGCCCCCGCTAGCAGCTCGATCTCTTCGCTGACCGTATCGACCGTGCGATCACCCAGGGTTTCACGGGCTTCGTCCAGGCTCATGGTGCGGGTCTTGAGCAACGCGACACCGTGGCGGGCCTTCTCTTCATAGAGATGGACCAGGCCCGTCGCCGGTTCGACCACTCCCTTGAAGTCGCGGCCCATGCCGATCGGCCAGTTCAGGGGGCAGACCGCCAGGTTCAAGGTGCGGCTGACCTCGTCGATCAGGTCCATGGGTTCCAGCCCCGGCCGGTCGAGCTTGTTCATGAAGGTGACGACCGGCAGGGAGCGCATACGACAGACTTCGAAGAGCTTGCGCGTCCGGGACTCGACGCCTTTGGTGTGGTCCATCAACATCACGGCCGAGTCGACAGCCGCGAGGGTGCGGTAGGTGTCCTCGCTGAAGTCGGCGTGCCCAGGAGTGTCCAGCAGGTTCAAGGCAGCACCCTGATATTGGAACTGGAGAACCGAGCTTGTGATGGAGATTCCGCGTTCTTGCTCCATCTTCATCCAGTCACTGACCGCCAGCCGCCCGACCTTGCGACCCTTGACCGAGCCCGCAAGGTGGATGGCCCCCGAGTACAGCAGCAGCTTCTCGGTGATCGTCGTCTTACCGGCATCGGGGTGGCTGATGATGCCAAAGGTGCGACGACGGCCGGCCTCGCGGGCAATGTCGACCAGGATCTGGTCTGAGTCGTTGGGCTGGGTCATCGGCTTCCAGGGGCGCGAAGGGCGAGCGAGATAACCCCTCGCACGCCATCAGCCCGGACGCACTGCTCAGGACGACTGAGTCCAGGCGTCTCCGGTCCAGATCCAGGTCTGGGTGTACTGCTCGTCGTCGAGGGGAGCGACCTTGCGGCTGACGCCACCGTTGTCATCGAAGGTCCACTTCTCGTCCCAATTGTTGTCGCGGTCCAAGTCGACCTTGGCCCGGTTGGCCGAGGACTTGCCGGCGTCCTGATAGACGTTGACCTTCCACGGCTTGCCGCTGGTGACATCCTTCTTCTTCTTGGTGCCCAGGTCCTTGCCGACCCAACGCATCACGTCGGCGTCTTGGGGGCGGCTGGCGTCCGCAGCCGTGGACACGGGCACCGCAGCGGTCGGGGATGGCGCTGGAGGAGCGGCGGGAGGAGCGGCTGGCTGAGCCACCCGCGGAGGCCTGACTGTGGCCACGACGGGAGGAGCGGGCTTGGGAGCCATCACGAGGAGATAGGAGACCAGGCTGAGGGCGAGCAGCGCCATACCCGCCAGCGCCAGCGCAGTGAAATGCTTGAGCTTGAGCTTGCCTGCCAGCATGGGAACTCCGGGGAAGGCGGCAGCTTAGCCGGTGCGGACGCCCGGGACACCCAGGCGACTCACGGCGCAACTACCCGCGCGAAGGCCACTCCAGAGCGTGCGAGATCTACGCGGTGCTCGTGTCCACCATGCCGCGCTGCTGCGGCACGGTGCAGTTGCAGTAGGCGTATGGGCAGACGGTCGCGGCGTCGCGAAGGCGCAGGCTTCCATCCAGGACATTGCCCAGGAATTCCCGGCGTCGTCGGCGCGCTGGGTAGCAGCGCCAGGCCTGGCCCCGGTGGTCGACGATGAAGTAGCGGCTGCCTGCCCAGCACGGCCTACCCGACAGGTCCGGGTCGACCACGCCAGTCCCATTGTGTCCACCCAAGGCCAACAAGGCGACGCGCTCGGCCGGGGTGTAGTCGATAACGTCGCGGTCCTGCTTCTCGGGCTGGATCCGCAGCTCCAGGCCGGCCTCGGCGAAGAGCGCGACCAGCGCAGGCAGACGAGGCAGGACGGCGCGGGTCGCGACCGTGGTGGCGTGGCAGCGCCCGAGCTTCGCGAAGCGGGCCAGCTTGTCGCGAAAGGCGACGGGCTGCACATGCTCCAAGTGAAGGCTGGCGCTGAGCACCCCCGGGCGCGCGGCCGTGGCCTGGGCGAAGGCGGCCAGCTTGTCCTGTGAGGCCGAGAGGTTGGTGACGACGCTGACCCTGAGTCCACCGGAGGCCAGCTCACGCACGGTCTGGATGAAGCGCGGGTGGGCGAAGGGCTCTCCGCCGGAGAGCTTGATCTCCCAGTCGCCGGCCAGTGTGGTGAATGCCTCGACAAAGCGGGGCAAGTCGCGCGCCCACTGCGTCCGGTCGTCGACAAAGCGCTGGGTGCAGTAGCTACAGCGGTAGCCACAGGTGGTGTTCATGTTCCACGAGACCACCCCCTGCAAGGGATAGCGGGGCGAACTTGGCGAGGTGGTCACGAGGATTCGGGGTGCAGGGTGTGCGGCGAGGAGGCTGCGGCGAGGAGGCTGGGTGTGGCAATCCGGGAACCGGGAAGCCGCGGCGAGCAGGATCGCATACTCTAGCCACTCAATCCGCTCGCCAGCGCGCCCTCGCCCACCACCCTGGGCCCGGGAGCGCCGACGCCGCCGAGGGCCGAGCCCTCCCGGAGCCAGCGCCATGTCCACAGCATCCCCCACACCGCTTCCCGACCTCGACAAGCTGCTGGACTTCAGCGATCCCGCCGCCAGCGAAGCGGCCTACCGCGAGCTGCTACCCCAGGCGCGCAGGCTGGGCGCGGACGCCGAGCTGGCTCTCTTGACCCGAATCGCCCGCACGCTTGGGCTCCAGGGTCGCTACGATGAAGCCCTCGCCTTGCTGGATGAAGTAGAGACCCATGCTCCCCAGGCCGGACCCGAGGTCGCGGTGCGTCTGCTGCTGGAGGACGGGCGCGTCCTCAACAGCAGCGGTCAGGTCGACGCTTCCGCTGCCTTCTTCGAAGAAGCCTATACCCGCGCCCAGGAAGCGGGGCTGGTGGGTCTGGCGGTGGACGCCGCCCATATGCTGGGGATCGTCCTGCCACCGGACCCCGCCTTGGAGTGGAATATGGACGCGATCCACACCGCAGAAACGTCAACGAAGCCCGCCGCACAGCAATGGCTGGGCGCGCTCTACAACCACACGGGCTGGTCCCTGATGGATCGTGGTGAGTACGATCAGGCCCTGACGCTCTTCGAGAAAGGGCTGGCTTGGCGTCAAGCTCGGGACGACGAGGACGCCACGCGTATCGCCCGCCACAATCTGGCCGAGTGCCTGGCGGCCCTGGGCGGCGACACTACAGGGACCTGACACCAAGCTGGATCACCACCGACAGGGCCTTGACTACGACGCCATCGGGCGGTCGGGCCAGCCACAAGCGGTAGCCCTCGGTCGTCGGAAGCAACGCCACGGGGCGGCCCTGGTCGTCGACACACCGAATCCGCGGAAAGCCGATCCGGGGGTCCCGAGCGATGGCCTGGGCGTCGAGAAAGAACCAGCAAGGCGCGCCGGTCAGCGGAACAACCTCGTCCGGCCGGGCCTTGCGCAGGTCGATGCCCAGCGTGTTCAGACCGGAGAGGTGCAGGTTGCCCGGCGCCAGGTCATCGGGATCTTCCACCCGGGTCACAAGCTCTTCGGGCTCGACCAGGACCAGGAAGTCCGCCACCACCTCGACCGGCAGCCCGCTGCCATCGACACCGACGTAGAGCTCGACCGAACCCTGGCCCGTGCCCGCGGGGAAGAAAGCCAGATCTGCTGGAGCCGCGGGTCGCGTCGGGATCGAGGTCGCGATGTTCGGGTCCGCCTGGACAGCGGTGACGATGGCCTTGACCAGCGCGTCCCGGCGCGTCACCAGCGCGTTCGCCGCGGACCCTGACATGAAGGCGCCCAGACCACTGTGCAGGGTGTACTGGCCAATCCAGTGCCACAGCACCGGCGTCCCATCGCCCACCAGCAGACGAGCGGCCGCGACCAGGGTCTCGCCCTGGCTGCCGTCGGTAGGCTGGATGAGGGCCCGGCTTACCTGCACGGGGTAGTGCTCGGGGACGAGCTTGATCGGCAGCTTGAGTGGGGTGTCCGGTCCCAGCGGATCGTCGGCGACCAGCGGGCCGTTCTCGGCCACCACGACGGCCCCCACGCCGCGGACGCTCACCGTGATCTGCTCGTCTGGTCGGTCGATCTTGAGGCCATCGGTGAAGACGCGAACAAAGTCCGACCGATAGCCATTGCCGGTCCCCTTGGGAGGAGCCGGCAGGGGACCCAACATCGGCACGGTCTGGGTGATGACCCGCGGCGGCTGGCCGGTGGCCAGATCCAGGGTCGCGGGCTGCACGGTCGGCGTGTCATCCCGGCAGGCGCTCAGCAGCAGAACCAGGGAGGCAACGGACCAACTCTGCACTTGGTGAACCCACGATCAGGAGGGACGGTCTGTCAGTGGCCGACGCCAGCAATCATGCCACGATTGGCGGGGACAGTGCACGGACAAAGGTGGTAGGGGCAAGGCAAGGGCGCGGTCCAGCGGACCACCGAGCCGTCGAAGACATTGCCCAGGTGCCCCTGCCCGTGGCGCTTGGCGGTCCGGCAAGCCCAGGCATCGCCGTCCTTGTCGAGCACCAGGTAGTCGACACCGGCAAAGCAGCGACGGCCAAAATAGCTTGGCGCCAGATTGGCGCGACGAGGGCCACCGAGTCCGCCAAGCCCGCCGAGCACCCGCTTCAGCGCGGCCGCGTCCGGGTAGTCCGCGACGCGCATCGGGTCCTGGCCCGGCGCTCGCTGGTCCTTGCTGCGCTTGACCTTGTAGAGCTGGGGAAACCAGCGCAGGCCCTGTGTCTGCACCAGATCACGGCAGGCCAGGGCCTGGTCCTCAAGCCCTGGCAGCACGACCTGGTTCACCACGACCGAGGCGTCGGGCTCGAGCTGGTCAGCCAACCAGCACAGCTTGTCGACGAAGGCCGCGGGATCGACGAACTCAACGTGCAGGCTGGCGCTGAGCACGGCCAGCCGCCCTCGGGTGAGCGCCGCGAAGCGCATCAGGGTGCGACGATCCGCCGACAGGTTGGTCAGCACGCTGATCCGGTGAGGCGTGCGCCGCATCAGGGCGGGCACCACCTGATCCATGAACAAGGGGTGGGCGAAGGCCTCGCCGCCACTGCATTTGACCTCCCAGCGACCGGGAAGGCTGGCCAGGAAGGCCACCGCGAGGTCGAGCTGCTGGCGCTGGGGCCGACCCCGACGAAAGCGCCGCGACACGATGCAGTAGCTACAGTCGTAGTTGCAGGCCCCCGCGACCTGCCACTCGACCGTCGGTTTCCTCACGAGGTGGTCCGAGCGCGGTGGGCTGCCACTCGCGCCGCCCACTTGCGGTTCTGTTCAAACTTGCCGCAGCGCTCGCAGCCCGGGAAGAAGTGGCCCGCCGCGATGCGATCGCGGGTCGCCTGCCAGGTGGCTCCCCACCAGTGCTGGCCCAGGGGGCCGTCGGCGAGGTGGCCGACCTCGATGGCGGTGTTGCAGCAGTACAAGAGTGCGCCATCTACAGTGATTCGGATGTAGACGTGGCCCATATAGCAGCCCACCTCGGCCATCGGGGTGGTCCTGAGCACGTTCTCGCTGGCGGCCCGAAGCTGGGCGTCGAACAGGTCCAGGTTGGTCTCCACCCCCAGGGTCTGCGCCAGGGCGCGAGCCGCCGGCAGGTCCCGCTCTAGCATCTGGTCGCGCTGGGCGTCCGTGATGGCGCAGGCTTGCGTGCCCTCTGCCAGACTGGCCAGCTTGTAGTTGACCCGGTCGGCGTCGAAGAGCTTGCCGAAGCGGACCATGGCGACCAGCTCGGGCGCGGTGTCCCGGTTGATGACCTGGACGTGACGCACCCGCATCCCAGCCCGTCTGGCCACCCGCATATTGCGACACATGGTGAAGAACTGCTGCTCGGTCCAGCCCGGGTGGAAGGCGCAGTAGGTCTGCGGGCTGACGCCGTGTACGCCGACCAACAGGCTGTCGATGCCGCTGTCCGCCAGGCGATCCGGGTCGGCCGCCACCAGATTGGACAAGACCGTCAAGTGCCAGCCCTGAGCCTTGATGAGCGCCACCATCCGGTAGATATCGGGGTGGGTCAGGGGCTCGCCCATGCCCGAGAGCACGACGGCCCGCACGCTGTCTAGCGTTGTGAGATCCACAACCAGCTCGCGGAATCGGGACCAGGACAGGCGCTTGCGCTTCCATGCCGCCGGTCGCGGCCTCGTGCGCAGGGGAGAGTGGTCCCAGCAGCTCACACAGGCGGCGTTGCAGCCATTGCTGACGTCGATGTGGACATTGCTGGGTCCCACCTGCGGGCGTCCGCTGGCGATTCCGGCCAGGATCCGCTGGCGCAGCGTCGGGCTGTTCACGCCGCGCCCCCCTGCCCCAGCAGCTCCAGCACCTCGGCCACCGGGCGCTGGCCGTTGGCCTCCAAGCGGCTGAAGTCCGCCAGGGCGTCGAAGAGATCGTCCTGACCGGCCAGCCAGTCACGGACCGACCGGGCAAAGGCGAGCACGCCCAGGGTGCGCTGGGTGGGCACCGCCCGGAGCAGGCTGACCGCTCCCATCCAGTCGTCGAAGGCACCCCAAGCCGGGAAGAGTTCCTGGCAAGCGGCCAGCAGATCCGGCCCACGAGCGGCCGGAAATTTGCGGTCCAGGCCGCGGACCAGCGTCAGGGCCTGTTCAAGGGGCACCGCGACCGACTCGCAGAGCTCGATGAAGCCGGTCAGGAGCTCGGCCGCGTCGGGCCCGGCGGAGTCGGTCTGTGCAGCGCCGGCCTG
>JAADHA010000016.1 GCA_013152105.1 Oligoflexia bacterium
CATCCGCGTCGTCCTTGGCGACAAGGTCACGGTCGAAGTGAGCCCCTATGACTTGTCCAAGGGGCGGATCACGTATCGGCATAAGTAGGGGGGCGGCTATGAGATGCCTGAAACCCGTACATCGACCCGTACGGATTCCAGCGCCCGATGCTGGAGTACGACTCTCTGTTTTCGGCCACTCCTACGCCGTGTTCCGAAGAACCTCGTTCAGCGCGTCCTCGCCTCCCTCCGCCAGCTCGCGCTCCAGGTCAGCGAGCTGCCGCTCCACCAGGAAGGCGGCGAGCTGAGCCGGGCTGACCGAGCGGCCTCCGGCGCTGAGCTTGCGGGAGATGGCTTCCAGCTCCGCCCATCGTTCCTGGCGAAACGGGACCACGCGCTTGAGCCTCCACTCCGGGTCGGTCGGTCGGCCTCCGGAGGACTTCAAGCGCTGCTGGACCTCTGCGTGGAGCTGGACGAGGCCGAGCGGCCCTTGCGCGGAGCGACCGGACAGCGGCACGGTCCGGCTGGCACCGAGAGCGTTCGCGAGCTGAGCGGTGTCGAGCTTCTTTCTCCTACCCATCTTGGGCCTCCGGGTCGTAGTCGGTGATGCCGTAGTAGCGGTCGTCGAAGACCACCCCGATCTCGCCCTGTTTAGCCTCACGCCCCATCCGGTGGAGGAAGGCGCGAAGCTCGGCGACAGCAGAGCCGGCGAGCGCATCACCGGGGACGTAGGAGGTCACCATCACGGTGTCGTCGAAGACCAACTCGCCGGTCTGGTCATCCCGCCAGACCCCGCGGCCGGGAGGGAAGGCCGTGGCCCCACGGAAGAGCAGGCCGAGCGTCTTGAGGGCTTCGTCGCGCCAACGGAGCTGATCGATGGGGGCGTGGTCACGGTCCACGCTCGGGATGAACATCGTGATCTGGATCGCCCCGGCGGGTGGGCCTGCGCCAAGGCTGGTGTGGAGGTCAGGCACTTGAAGTCCTCGTGGATACTTTCAGTATAGAAAGATTTGGGTTGGTCAACAAGGCCACAAGCGCGGTCTGGGGGAACGTCACTGGGATGGGCAGGAGGTGGGTAGACGAGTCGCCATCGTGGTGGAGTTGCTGGAGGACGAGCGCGTGGCTCCAAGGCTCCCGGCACCGACTACCGGCACAAATAGGGGCTCCCGTCAGGGTGATTTGGTTTCGGGTAGTTGGACCGTAGTCCGTACCCATTCGGGTCGCGCAGGACCTCGGTTCGCCCTAGGTCATGGCGGCGCCTACCGTCAGCTCGGGCGTGGGTCGTGCTTGTCGCTGCACGGCGGCTGTATTACCCTTTGTAAGAACGCCCCCGGAGGACCCATGGGTGTAGCCCGAAAGAAGCTCCAGCGAGTCGGCAACAGCACGGGTCTGGTGCTGCCTGTGGAGATCCTGCGTGCCGCCGGCATGAGCCGTGGTGAGGATGTGCTGCTCCACGCCGAGGAAGGGCGCCTTGTCATCACCCGACTCGACCCTCAGTTCGACGAGATGATCGCTGCGGCGGATCGCTTTGTCGCAGCGCATCCCAATGCGCTGCGCAAGCTGGCCGAGTGAGATTCCTCTCGAGGCGCTTCATCGTTTCCTACCAGGGTCGCCTCATCGAGCTGTTCGGGGGCGCCGCCGGGGTCCGCGACAAGGGTCTGCTCGAGAGCGCTCTGGCTCAGCCGGAGGCCACTTTCGAGGGACAGTGGCTTCACCGGGACCTCGGGGAGATGGCGGCCGCCTACGGCTTCCACCTGACGTGCAACCACGCCTTCGTCGACGGCAACAAGCGCATCGCAGCAGTGGCGATGGGCGCGTTCCTGGAGATCAACGGGGCGCCACTCGTTACTGACGAGGTCGCTCTCTATCAGGTCGTCATCGCCGTGGCCGAGGGCACGATGAGCAAGACGGCGCTGGCTGACTGGTTGCGCGAGCAGGCGCCCCCACAGCCCACCACTCAACGCTCCACGTAGCCCAGGGATTTCAGATCCTGCTGAAGCTCGCTGTCCACACCGACCAAGGCGGTGGCGTCGTCGTCGGGAAGGGGAACGCGGGCGTAGTCCACGGTGATCGCCCGGCCACCAGCTCGACCGCGAAACAGCGGCGTCGATCGCCCGGTCCACTCCTGGGGCCAGCCGCTCTGCTGGGCGTGGCTCAGCGCTACGGCGGGACCCTTGTGCCGAACGGTCATCTCGATCTCGGGGAGGACTTCGGCCAAGGGACGCGCTGGGAACAGGTACACCTCGCGCTGCCCACGAGCCTTGCCCGCCCAGGTGATGGTCGCCTGGCTGTCAACGCTGGTGTCGATGGTCACGGTGGCCAGATGCAGCGGATCCTGAGCCGCCCAGACCTCGGCGATACCCCCGGGCACCTGCGCGGTCACGACCAGCGCCGAGACTGAACCGCTGCGGGCGGGCAGCAGCCGCAAGACGGTCGCCACCGGGCGCTCGACCGCGCGCGACATGGCCTGGGCCAGCGCGTCGCGATCAACCTTGCCGGTGCGGACCAGGTCGCGATGCTCGCCGGGATCGGCATCCAGGTCGAAGACCCGCTCGGTCCCTTCCAGGCTGGTGTACTTGGTGTTTCCCTCCAGCACGCCCCACATCCGCTTGCCGTAGAGCGGCCGCCCGAAACCGATGGCCCGGTCTGCCAAGGTCGAGTCCAGCTTGCCGTCCAACACGCCCTGGAGCGGAAGCCCGGTCATGCCATCCGTGTCCAGGCCCATCGCCGTGGCCAGCGTGGGCGCAACATCCAACAGGCTGACCGGGGCCGCGACCCGGCCCGAAGGAAAGCCGGGCCCGGCGATCACCAAGGGCACGCGCAACAGCTCATCGTAGAGCGAGTGGCCGTGCTCATAGCCATTGTGGTCCCAGAACTCTTCGCCATGATCCGAGAGGAAGACCACCGTGTCCCGAGGCGAGAGATCGCCCAGGAATTCGCCGAGTTGGTCGTTCACAAAGCGCAGGCTGTTGTCGTAGCGGTCCCGCACATACTGCTTGCCCACTTCCCCGATCTTGGCCACGGCCAGGATCACCTTGTTTCTCTGGAAGTCCAAGGAGCCCAGCTCGGGCGGGAGATCGCCCGCGAAGATGTGCCGATACGCCCTTGGTTCCGTGTACGGCAGGTGCATGTCCATCGTGTGCAGGACCACCAGGGCCGGTCGGTCCGCGTTCTCGTTCAGCCAGGCGCGCGTCCGAGCGACCTCGATGTCGGCGGTCGGCCAGTTGATGCACCGATGCGTGCCCCAGCCACGGTTCATGTCGAAATTGCTGGACAGGTAGACGTTGCCGGCCATGAAGCCAGTGGCCCAGCCGGCGGCCGCCGCGCGCTCCTGCAAGGTCTCCACCTGGCCCCAGCGCTCGGGCTGGGTGCCAAGCAACAAGCCCCGCGTGCTGGGCAAGGTCCACGGCGCCACAGACCGCGCATCGTCAAAGACCGTGGCCCCCGCAGCCCAGGCATCGAGGTCCGGCGTGGTGGACCGCGAGTAGCCGTAAAGAGAGAGCTCGTCCTGGCGCAGCGTGTCGACGAACAGGATCACGACCCGAGGTGGGTCCACCTGCGGCGTGTAGACGGTCGGGCCGGCCACGAAGGCATAGTCGAGATCACTGGAGAGACCAGGCTCGACCTTCAGGGCCAGATCCACCTGTTGCCCTGCCCAGCCCGAGATGTCGTAGTGCACGGGACGGAATTCACCGACCCGCAGAGGCTCCCGCGCGACCTCGGTGCCATCGACTGTGAGCACCAGGGTGGCGCCGTCGCTGCGAACACCGGCCGCCACAAGCTCGGGGGGCATGATGCCCGGCACCGCCGTGAACACCGCGTCGGGGGGCACGGTGATGCGAAAATGCGCGGTCGCGGGTGCTGGCAGCAGCAGGCCGTGCCGAGTCGTGTCCTGTAGTTGCAGCGACCGCATCACGAAGTCGGCATCGGACCCATCAAAACTGCGGCGCTGGAGCTGCTGCTCACGCTCTACGGCTTTCTGGTAGCGCATGGCGTACTCGCCCGCCGCGGGTGGTCCAGCGCTGCTCGGTCGCCGCACACGCAGCAGGTCACTGGTGAATTCCCAGCTATCTACGCGATCCGCACCGCTGATTCCCTCTCGATGAGCCAGGGTCCGGGCGTCCTTCCAAGGCTGGTCGGGCTCTCGCTGAAGCAGGGCCATGCCCGGCGGCGGGTGGCGAAAAAACAGCGTCCTCGGCCGCACGGGGAGCTGCGTCTGCCAGGTGCGCACGCCCCGCACCGTCGCCATCAGGCGCCAATCCCCACCAAGCGGAATCGCCCCAGGCACGACCTTGTCACGGCTCCCCTCAGGTACCGAGACCGACACCAACAGGTCAGGCCGCCGATCCAGGGCCAAGGCGCCAGTGCCGTCGCTGCCCTCGGACGCAGCAGACGCCGGCCCGCAGGCCAGCGCCAGGATTCCAAGCAGATGGATCACCACAGTTCCGCGAGGGATGGAGTCCGTACGGGCTGCTCAGGCCTTGCGGCGACGACGAAGCGCCGCCCCCAAGCCCAGCAGCAGGCCGAACAGCCCCACCGAAGCCGACGCAGGCGCCGCGCTGCAGCCAGTGCCTTCGCCACCGACGGTCAAGGTGAGGCCTTCCGCCGTGACCCCACCCGGGCCACCCAGGTTGAGGACGATATCGTATTTGCCAGGCGCGCCGAAGTCGATCTTGGGAGCCCAGGCGTTGACGCTCTGCTGGAGGACGTTGTCCTTGAACACGTCCCACTGGACCTGGTCCACACAGCCATAGACCGTCAGGTCGGCTTGGTTCAGCATCTGGTAGGTGTTTCCCTCGACCCATTCATAGCTGAACATGCCGTCGAAATCAACCGCCGGCTGGGGCGCTTCGCAGGCCAGCACGAAGGCCGGCTTGCGGTAGTCGTAGGAGTACTCGCCGCAACTGTCGCTGGTACCGGTCACCGTGATGGAGACCGTGTACTGCCCCTTTTCCGTGTAGGTGTGGCAGGGGTCCGAGTCGCTGCTAGACGTGCCATCGCCGAAATTCCATTCAATCACCAGGTCACCACCGGCCTCGTCGACTCCCTTGGTCTCGAGTTGGAAGCAAACCTCGAGCGGCACGCCGCCGAACTTGTCGACACCCTTGGCGACATCAAAGGTGGCGAAGGGGCCATAGAGCGCCGTGATGCCCTGGATGTCGTCCGAGTTCAGTGAGTTGGCCTCGTTGCTGCAATTCGGGCCGGTCCAGAACATGGTGGCGCTGATCCAGTCGGGATCGTTGCAATCGCCCGCCTCCACATCGTCCTGTCCGCACGAGTGATCCATGCCCCAGAAGTGGCCGAACTCGTGGGTGGCGATGGCCTCGATCGAATAGCCATTGCCCTGGCAGAGGCCTTGGTCCACATCGTCCGTGGTGTAGAATGTGTAGTTGGCGCTGAAAACGATGTCGGAGTCGGAAGTGTAGTAGTAGAAATTCGTGACCGTCGGGTCGTAGGGATCCCGCATCTCGAAGGCGAAGTCGCTAGACGGCATGCTGTACGTGACGCCGATGGCCTCATCAGCGTTCTGCCCGGCGGGGTCGTCGTAGTACATGGTGTTGAGGAGGTCGCTGCTGCTGGAGCCCGACTTCCAGTGGCCCTTGCGCACGCCCATGTACTCGGCCGACAGCTCTGAGCAGGGCGCGTCCCGTTCCCAGGCGTTGATCGAGGTGTCGAGGACATCGACCTGGTAGTCGCTGGAGAGATCCTTTGTCTCGTGGTCCGACATGTACCAGGGCACCGGGAAGACATCGCGGTTCCACAGCATGCCCGTGTGCTGCCAGGCGTGGGCTTGGGGGGCGGTCAGAGCCAGAAAAATGAGCGCGTTCATCACTTCACCCCCGCCTGGATCTTGTTGGTGCGGCGCAGACGTTCGGTCGGAATGCCGGGGATTGGCTTTCCGTCCCAGCCCAGGTCCAGGCGCGCCTGGATCTGCCCTTCGAAATCATCGAGCAGAACACGGCTCGCGTCCGTAGGCGGCGGAATGAAGCGGTGGTCAAAGGGTTGACCGCCCGGCGGGGACCAGCGCTGGACCACCTGCATCCGAGAGACGGGGTCCAGTCGGACGGTGTACTTCCCCAGGCTCATGCCGATGAGCTGCACCCGGTCGTCGCCCCGCGTGCTGGCAAAAGCGATGAGGTCTTCGCCCACGCTGAAGCGGGCCGCACCCACGACTTGAGTCTGAGCCGAACCATAGACCCCGCCGGCTTCACTCAGCAGCAGGGTGTCGACCTGAGGTCCCTTGAAGACACGGGAAATTTCGAGCTGGACACGGGTCCAGACCAGACCATTGGCGTCCTGTTCGGTCCAGGTGTCCACGACCGTGCCGCGCACGATGTACTCGGCAGCGTCGATGCGCTGATCGAGGGTGTAGCCGACCATGACCGTGGCGTGCGCTTGGGTCGAGACCAGCGCGGGTGCGGTGATGGCCAGGCCCGCCGCGAGACTGCAAGCAGCCAGCAGACGGTTCAGCATGGGACGGGGCATGGTGCCTCCGGTGGGCAGTGAGTGCAGCGCCGCGGGCGTAGTGCCGTGAGCAGAGTGCCGTGATCAGAGTGCCGGGAGCGGAGCGCGCTCGACGGGATTGGAAGACGCGGCAGACTGACCCATCGCGGGCCGTCCGTCAACTCGCCAGCAACGTAGCGACGAGAAGACGGTCCCGTCAACCTGTCGAAAAAGAGCGCGCCGCGTGACCCCGTGCGCACGCTGTGGAGCAGGAAGACGAGCGCCCTCACGGCACGGAAAACACGGCCCAGCTTGCCCGGCTCGTGTTCGGGGTTGACTTTCGCTCGCCGGTCGCCTATCCCTCGCCTTCCACGCGCTGCTCACCCTCCAACTGCTGTGGCAGCGGGGGTGAACTTCGAACATTCGTTCCCCACCGAAGCCGCCCACGTCGCCTGCTGGATCCGGATCAGGAAGGCCCAATGCCCCGACTTCTCTCCCTCGCTCGGCTCCTGATGATGGTGCTCCTGGTCCTGCCCGGACTTGCACACGCATCGATCACGACCGGTACCATCAAGGGCACCACCGTAGATGACGATGGCCTGCCGATTCCAGGCGTGCTGTTGACCGTCACCTCGCCCAACATGATGGGCCAGAAACAGGCGCAGACCAACGCCAACGGCCGCTTTCTCTTCATCGAGCTGCCTCCCGGCATCTACAAGGTCACCGCCGAGAAGCCCAACTTCTCCAAGATCATTCGGCCGAACCTGCAGGTCAACATCGGCCGCAACACCATCCTGACGATCAAGATGCCGCTCATCGAAGCAGGCGAAGAGATCATCGTCGAGGATTCCCGGCCGGTCATCGACACCGAGTCCGCCCAGCGGGGCACCGTGCTGACCAAGGAATTCCTGGACCGGATCCCGGTCGGCCGCTCCTACCAGTCCGCCGTACAGCTCGCGGCCGGCACCACCGGCGGCAGCAACCCCAATATGGGCGGCGCGGCCTACAACGAGAACACCTACCTGCTCGACGGCGTCAACATCACCGACCCCGTCACCGGCACCTTCTCGCTCAACTTCAACTTCGACTCCATTGAACAGGTCGAAGTCCTGACCAACGCCTTCGACCCCGAGTACGGCTACAACCTGGGCGGCGCCATCAACGTGGTGACCGCGACCGGCGGCAACGTCCTCGAATTCATCGCCAACGTCTACTACACGAACGGCAACTGGGCCCCAAAGCAGGACGCCAGCTACGCAGCCGATGGCCTCCAGCTCGCGCCGACGGACTTCGACAGCCGCTTCGAGACCCTCCAGATCGGTATCAATATCTCCGGCCCCATCATCCGGGACCGGGCTTGGTTCGTCGCCAGCTACCAGCACGACCGCTCGCTCATCGCGAACGTCGGCATCGACCTGCCACGCGACTACGACGGGCACTACGTCTTCGGTAAGATCACGCTCCAGCCTTCGGCCGCACACCGCATCTCGATTCTGGCGCAGACGGACCCGACCACCGTCGGCAACACCTCGCAGTCCAACCGCTACGTGAACCCGGAAGCCCAGGGTCAACAGACGCAGGGCGGCTTCGTCGGCAGCGCCCGCTGGGACTGGTTCATCAGCCCCGAGATGTTCGCCGAGACCATCGCAACCGTGCAGAAGAGCTACCTCGAGAGTTCTCAGGTCCCGTGTACGCACGACAAGAGCCTCGGCTACAACCCCTGCGATCCGACCGAACTGGAGAACACGGTCGACTACACGACCCCCGGCCGCTTCGGCACAAACAACGCCTTCGACTCGGCCAACTCCCCGCTCTTCGACTTCGATGATCGGTGGCGCTACTCGCTGGACAGCAAGTTCAGCATGCTGCAGGTGCAGGCTCTCGGCACGCACGACCTCAAGGCTGGTGTCAGCGGCGACTTCACCCGCTGGAAGCGGACCTTCGGGTACACGGGCGATGTCTACTATGTCGACCTCAACGAGTTGTCCTACAACCCCGACACCCTGCAGAATTACTACTGGATCGAGATCACCGGCCCCATCTCCTTCGTCGCCAAGGCCACGAACATCGGCGCCTTCATCCAAGACGTCTACAAGCCGATCGACAACCTGACCTTCCGCTTCGGTACCCGCTACGACCGCAGCATCGTCCGCAACGACGTGGGCGAGCCGATCATCAACATCGGCCTGTGGGGCCCGCGTTTCAGCATCATCTGGGACCCCTGGGGCAACAACAAGACCAAGATGGTGGGCTCCTTCGGCCGCTTCAACGATGGTGGCCGGCTGGCCGTGCCCTACTACCTGAGTCAGTCCGGCTTCGGTGACAAGCTGTTCCTGGGCGAGTATTTCCGCACCCAGGTCAACGCCCAGAGCAACGGCCTGGACAACGCCTACAGCTACGTCCCCAACGAAAACACCAACACCGTCCTGGACGGCACGATCGCCCCCCACAGCGATGAGTTCAGCATCGGGGTCGAACGCGAAATCATCCGAGACATGGCTGCAAACCTGTACTTCACAGGCAAGTACACACGCAACCTCTACGCTTTCGACGAGACCAACCTGATCTGGGACCAGAACGGCTACAACGTCCTGGGCACCAGCGACGGCACCGCGAACGTGCTCCAGCGCCTGCGGACAGCAGACGTCGCCCAGCGGAACTACTTCCGTACCGACCTCGGCATCCAAAAGGTCTGGTCGGACCGTTGGCAGCTCCAAGGCACCTACTCGTACACCATCAGCCGCGGCTCCACGCAGACATCTCCCTCGGGCTTCCTGTCGGTGCCGCAGCAGACCCAATACTACCTCAACGGGCTGCTCTACACCGACGTCCGCCACGACATCACGAGCGGCTTCGCCTGGGACCTTCCCAACGACCCATGGACGACCCGGATCGGCGTGTTGCTGTTCTTCGAGACCGGCAATCCTGTGAGTCGCTACTACAGCAACGGCTCCCAGGTCGGCTACACCAGCATCCTGCGCCAGACGGTCGGCACATACGCACGGGAAGAAGCCTACCTCGACATCCGCATCAAGGTGGAGCAGAAGATCCCGGTCCGCAAGGGCAAGCTGTCCGGCATCGTGGAGATGGCCAACCTCATGAACAACCGTCAAGGCGACACAGCCTACGTCTCATCGGACAACCGCTGGATCATCGCGTATCGCCAAAACCCCCTCGAGCTGACTCTTGGAGGTCGCTATGAGTTCTGAGTCGCCGCGGTCCATCGCCGCGCTCCTCTTGATGTCCCTGGCGACCCTCGCGTCCGGGTGCAAGTACAACGAAAACCTGCCCGAAAAGGACTTGCACGGCGTCGTGCGCATTCCCAAGTCCCTGGCCGATGTCCAAATCTCGGACCTGGATGGAAACCAGTGGACCATCAGTGACGATGTCCGGGCCATCGGGCCGGTCTACATCGGCGTCTACGCGGGCATCGACGACACGCTCTACGACTATCCGCACCCCGAGTGGGGGCCCGTGCTCGACGACACCAAGGGGGGCGACGCCTATCCCTATGGTGGCACCAGCGCCGGACGCTTCGCCTGGGGCTGCTACCAGTCCACCGTCTGCAAGACCGTCACCGGCCGTTTCGACGGCTACCAGGACGTGCTGGACTTCTTCCGCGATGTCGTAAAGGCGCCCATCACGGACTACGCTGGCAACGAAATCACCAGCGCCGAGCAGTACCAGGAACGCTGCTTTCTGGATGAATACGTGACCAGCAACGATGAGCTGGATCTGGTGGGGCCGCTCGACTTCACAGACCAAGGCGACTACTTCGAGGCCGACGTGACGATCCTCCACACCCAGTACCTGCCGGGTGCCACGATCTGGGGCTTCGCGGACATGCCATCCCCCACGTACAGCTTCTCGACCTGCGACGACAGCAACGGGGCATACCACTACTACTATGAAGAATCCTACTACGAAGGCACCAACTTCCAGGACGTGCTGAACTTCCCAGGCCTCTACATCGGGTCTGGCGACCTTGTCAGCGACAACCCCGTGGTAGTCGATGACCCCGAACAGGACTTCGTGCTGGAGCTCGGATACAAGTATGAGAACTGAACATTCCATCCTGCTGGCGGCCGTCGGAGCGAGCGTGCTCATGTGGGGTTGCGATCGCAGCGGCGCCGACCTGCTGCCCCAGCCCAACGCCAACTTTCCCGCAGTGATCGAGATGGGTGAACTTCAGGTGCTCGCATCTGATGAGGCCCCGGACTTCACGCCGGCCAACTGCAACGCCACCGACGAAAATGGCGCCTACAACTGCTACTATGGCGAGCTATCGCCAACAGATGGCGTAACCCAGGGGGGCGCGACCTTCAACTTCCGGGGTACCGGCGGAACGGTCTGCGTCATGGTCGACCCCGAAGCGCTCTTCTGGAATCAAT
>JAADHA010000614.1 GCA_013152105.1 Oligoflexia bacterium
CGGGTAGCGTCCCCTTGCCCGGGCCCTTTGCCATCCTGGCCAAGCTCCCGGTGGTCCGTCGGCTGTGGTGGCCGGATCGGGCGATGGTGTTGGCCGCGGGTGGCGCGGTGAGGCTGCTGGAGCACCTCCCAGCTCGCTGGCCCCGGCCTCTCCTGGCGGCTGCCTGCGGAGCCACGCTGCTGGTTGAGGCATTCCTCGGCCTGAGCAACCTGCCGCTGCCTGTCACCTCTGGCGTGCCCTCGAAAGGCGCCCTGGCCCTGGCACAGGGTCATGGTCCCTTGCTGGTGCTCCCTGGAATGTCGGGGCTGATACACCGAGACCCGCAGATGCTGCTAGACCAGGTGTGGCACGGTCGCCCCTTGGTCAATGGCCCGATGCCGCCCGACAGCGCCACCGCGCCAAGGGCCTACCGCGAGGTCAGCCGCTTGCCGGTCATGGCCGCGTTGTACGGCTGCGGGCAGGGAATGACGCCCAGATCAGAGCTGTCGCCTGAGCTGGTGCTTGATCGGCTCAACTCGATGGGGGTCACCGAGGTCGCGGTGGACACGGCCGCCACCGGGTTCGCGTCCGACCAAGGCGCGACCTATCTGCGCTGCATCGAGACGCTCTTGGGTCAGACCTACACCCAGCGCCCGCCCTACCGCGTATACGCCACGGCCCGATCCGCCCAGTAGGGTCGGCGCAAGGGTCGGCGCAAGCCTCAGGCGTGCCCGGCCTGGTCCTGCCACGGCTCCCAGTCTGTCGGTCCGTCGACCACCCACACGGGGAAGCGCCCCGCCACCAATCGGGCGAGGTCGGCGAGCGGGTCCACGGGGCCGGGAGAATCCAGACCATCGGGACGGGTCAACAGCAGCGCGACGGGCGGCCCCGGCTGGACGGCCAAGCCCTGCACGGCCGCGACCAGTTCGATCGGGAGAGGTGCGATCTCTTCGCACTGCACGACGTGTGGGTACGTTCCATCGAGGGGTCCATGGACGACGACGCGGTGTCGGGCCAGTGGACCGCCAAGGGCGGCGTCCACCTGGTCGGAGAGCAGGCGCAGCGGGGCTATCGGATCTGCCGGCTGGACCCTGAGGGCAGCCGGTGACCGAGCGCGCCGCCCCAACACGACCAGGCCCAGCCCAGCACCGGCCGCTGCCGCGACCAGACAAAGAGCCCAGACGATGGCGCCGGGTCCCAGGTTGATCGCGGCCGGCTGGACAGTCTCTGCCACGGGCGTCTGGGGTCCTTGGGTGGCGCTAGCGGTGGGCGGTGGAGCGCCAGACGGAGTGGGCGCCTGGACCTGCGTTGCGCGACCGTCGCTGGTCAGGCGCAGGCGGACCAGGGCCTTGACATCGTCCGGGTCGAGGGTCGCCTTGCCGGTCCAGCTCCGATCGGCCGAGGTCACCGTGAACGTCACCTGTTCGTCGGGAAAGGTCGGCACCGCCTGCGTATAGATGTTGTCCCCCGCCAGGATATCGGGCATCTCGCCGTCGTCGACCAGCGTGGCCTGGCGCCAGGACCCGGCCGATCCCTTCAGCGTGATGCTGGCGTCCGCTTGCAAGAACCCACTCGGATCCTGCACCTGGAGCAGGAAGCCATTGCGCGGTCCTCCCCAGGCGGCGAAGACAAGGGAGAGCATCAGGACCGTGATCACTGCCAGATCTCCTTGATCTCACGGTAGTTGGAAACCCACCGCTCGGGGGGATCCGTACCCTTGGGGACCGTGAAGATCACCACATACTCGCCGCCATCTCGCGAGCTCCCCGCCGGAGGGCCGAACAGGGTCGCGCAGCCCTGGAGGAGTGCCGCGCGTTCCTGGTCCGTGAAGAGATCCGGGTGAACGGCGACGGCCCCTACCCCAAGGTTGGCCAGCCGCTTGGTCAGGCCGTGGACGGGGCCATTCGTCAAGATGCTGCCGGCCAGCCAGTCACCCACCATTCGGCGTGGCCCCAGGCCCAGCGTGGTCCCGATGCATTCGTTGAGCAGAGGCCGCTGGTGGATTGCCTGGTAGGAGCAGCTCAGGTTGTTCATGTACAGCTCGAAGTCGGCGACATTGCCCTGGAAGATGGGCAGCAGCTCGAGAACCGCCCGGTCCTTTGGGGCAATTTCGTAGGCGGATGGAGCGGAGATCGGTACGATCCGAGTGCGCAGGGGCGCACCGGTGCCGATCAGTGCATCGACCACCGCGCAGGCAAGCAGCGGCAGTGCCAGCAGGGGGCGGTGCTGGGCGAGGCGGCTGGCGACCAATGCGGCCACTGCCCCCAGTCCCAGCGAGCTCAGCCAGGCCATGCGGACCGGAAAGTGGAAGAAGCTGGAAGCGGCGGGCCATTCCTTCAGGGGCCACAACAGCCAGGGAAGCTGAAGTTCATGTTGGTAGAGGTTGATCGTCGGGCCAAGCGAGAGCGCGATCCCCACACCGGCGACCGCCAGCATGACACGCCAGCCTGGGACACCACGCAGCACGAAGGGCGCAAAGAGGGCCAGGGCCAGGGCGGTGAAGCCCAGCGTGGGGGCCATGGAGTGCATCTGGGTGTCCACCGGGCTGGACCAGGATGCCAGACTGGCCAGGGTGGCTTGCCCCGCGGACATGACCACCAGGGGAGAGCCCAGCGCGAGCGTGCTCTTTGGGCGCGCCATCGACCCGCCAGCCGTGAAGAGCGCGACGTAGCTGACCCCCACCAGTATGGCGGGAAGAGCCGCGCCCAAGGCCGGTCTCAGGCGAATCGTCCTGTGACGCAGGCCTTTGGTCAGAAACACCAGGACGAGCACAGTCGCCGCGATGCCAATGTAGGCCGAGGTCAGCAGCGCCAGGCTCCAGGTCGCGGCCGCGGCCACGCCGTGCCAGGTCCGACCCGCGGCGCTGGTGGTCTTGAACATCGCCCAGGCCAGCAGCGGCAGCCATGGGTCCAGCAGCATGTAGACGTGACCCTCGAGGATGGCCGTGGCGGCGATACCTGAGAAGCCGTAGGCCAGCCCTGCCAGCAAGGACCAGGGCCACCGCGCCCCCAGGCAGCGTGCGCTGAAGCGCTCGGCGGCCCAGGCCGACACCACGGGACCGGCCAGGGTACACACCGCCGGGGCCAAGCGTGGGTCGATGGGGCTCAGGAGCTTGGCCAGGCCTAGCAGAACGAAGCTGTCGGGCCGAACCAGGTGCTCGCCCTCTGGCCACCCAGTGAGCGTCGTAGAGAGGTGCGCGTCGATGGTCGGGGCCGCCGCGCTCAACCACTGAAGACTGTACATGTCGAACTGGCGAGACAGATGCATGCCGATCGGGTCGGTCACCAGGGGCCAGGTGAAGGCCACCAGCACAGCCGAGAAGAAGGCGAGGGTCAGGCCGTTTCGTCCCGCGGCGGTCACGGTTGTGTGCCCCGCAGTTTGGTCAGGAGGAACACATAGAACAGGAGCAAGGCGCCCCAGCCGTAGGCGACGAGCAGCGGAAGTCCCGACACCACGATGAGCGCCTTGCCGGGGTAGGACACCGGCACCCGAAGGGCCTCCCATCCCCGCGGCGTCATCATCACCTGCCACCCGACCGTGTCCAGTCGCCGGTCGTCGGTGCGGACCATGCCGGCGAAGAGCACGTCCTGCGTGCCATCGTCCTTGGTTCCCACCAGGCGTGCGTTGACGTAGCGCGAGTAGTCACCCACCATCTGGCCGGTGTAGACGCCGTCCCAAGCCAGGTCCCCCGGCTGCGACCCGTCGTCGGTCAGCTCGACATCAGTGTCTTCTCCAAGGCGCACGACCTCGACGTGCAAGCCCGAGTAGGTGGTCCTGGACGACACCGCCGCCTGGAACACGATCACCTGGCGCTGTGCGGCCTTGTGTGCGCGCTCGGATGCCCCCGCCGTCTGCCCGGCGGTAGCCAATGAGGGGCAGAACAACAGCAGGGCCAACGCCACCATACGGGCCATGGGCTGAAGCTGCAGGGCGCCACGCGCGGGTCGATGGGGAAGGATCAGGGCCGGTCCGAGTCAGGTGCGCGCCCACCCTACTCCACGGTTGAGTCGGCTTCAATCTGCCTATCGCCGCGGTGTTATCGGCTGGCGCTGCCAGACGAGAACTGACCTTCCCAGACCTGCACGATGGCCTCTTCGGTCTTGGCCCCCAGGTCGTCGCCCAGCCGCTCGCGCAGCAGGCCTGCCCGCCGGGTGCGCTCGGCCTCGGTCAAGGTCCGGGCGCCCTCCTCGTCCACCTCTCCGCTGCGTTGCCGCGCCTTGATCGCCTCGATTCGGGTCACCTCGGAGGCCATCAGCTCGCGCACGATCGCCGCGTCCTCGCTCGATAGCTCAACCTGCTTGATGACTTGCTCGATCCTGGGGTTTTGCCCGTCACGGATGGACCCGATCGCGGTCGGCACGGAACCGCCGCCCTGGCTCATCATGGCGCTTCCCGGGGCACTCATGATCGTCGCCTTGACGACCAGGCTCTCTTGGCGAACCAGGATGAAAGCCTGGATCAGGAGCACGATGCCGATCGCGACCAGAAGCAGGTCCTTCCAGCGAGCGGTGATGGTCCGAATGGTCATGGCTGTTCCGTCTCCTGTTCCGTTGCGTCGGCCTTGGGCGCCGGGGCGTCGCCAGAGGGCAGGGATGTCGGCGGGTCTTCGTCCAGGATCGGCGCCAGTCCTTGTTCGAAGGCCAGCCCCAGGTCCTGCCCCAGCAGGGTGTTCATGGTCCGGCGACGTTCGAAACGCTCCAGATCGACGTGTTCGCGTTCGACTTTCTGGGAGATCAGGCCGCGTTTCCGTTCACCTTGGATCTCGTTGGTCCGCAGCGCGTAGGCTCCCATCGACGCCCAGATCTTGTCAGAGCTGGTGTCTGAGACGCTGTGGTCGGTGATGAACGTCGAGACGTAGTCCTTGGCGTCTATACCTATGAAGTTGCTAACAAATGTTGGGTTGATGTCCTTGTTCTGCCCCACCTGTGCCGGGCTGGATACCGCACTTGGCGATGTGGTTGGCGTCGTCCCCGTGGGCGCCTGCACATTCATCGCTGCGAGCAGCCGCTGGTGCCGGATCACGACTGATCCTTCCAGCGCGAGCATGCCCATCACCAGCGCCCAGACCAGTTTCGAGTCCGCGATGCTGCGCCGCGCTGTCTCTTCGGACTTCATATGCCACCTCACCGCGGGAGTATGCCATGGCTGGGCAGTTTGTTGAGCCCACCCCGATCATATTGCTCAACAGCTCGTTGCTGACAGATGTAAGCTGCCGCGGTGCCAGCTCTCAGTCGCCGCCACTTCCTGGGTCTCGGGACCGCCACGCTGGGCTTGCTGGCGGTGGCCTGGCAGACCGTGGGCCAGCTCGGCAGCTACCCTTCCCTGCCCTTCGCTGCCCACACCCTCACGCCAAAGACCGCGGCCATCCTGGCTGTGCTCGGCGAGTGGCTGCTGCCACCTGGCGGGCCGCTGCCGGGATCGGGCGGCGACATCGACAGCCTCAAGATGATCGACGACTTCCTGGGTGGGCTGCCGGCTCACCACAAGATGCTGATACTGGCCCTTCCCCTGCTCTTTGAGCACGGCACGGCGCTGGAGCGCTTCGGCGCCGACAGACTGACGGCCATGGCGCCCGACCAGCAACAGGCCTACCTCGACAGGTGGTTCTTCTCGGACGAAGTGCTGCGCGCACAGTTGATCACCGCCCTGAAGATAATCTGGAGTCCCACCTATCTGGACCGAGCCGACACGCAGATCGCCATGGGCATCCCGGTGCTGTGCGGGGTGGCGAGTTGAGCTGGTGGACACAGCCGACAGCGCCCTTTCAGACCACGGCTCAGATCGTGGTGGTGGGCTCGGGAGCGGCCGGAGCCTTCGTCGCCTTGACGCTGGCCGAGGCCGGTCTGGACGTAGTGGTGATCGAGGAAGGCTTCAGCCCGACCCGCAGGCCCGCATCCCTGCACGAAGCGATGCGCCGGGTCTATGCCGAGGGGGGCTTTCGCACGTCCATAGGCAGCGCGCCTCCCATGCCGGTAGCGGGTGGTCGGGGGCTGGGGGGATCCACGCTGATCAACTCGGCCTTGTGCTTCCGCACCCCGCGCGACACCCTGGACGAGTGGAACGATCTGTCGGGTGGCGCCTTTCGCGATGTGGACGCCTACTACCGGGTCCAGGACGATGTCGAGACCATCATGCGGGTCGCGCCCACTCCAGATCACCTGCTGTCCGGCAACGACCGGGTCCAGCAAATCGCCGCGCGGCGCCTGGGTTGGTCCGAGCACAACGGCCGCCGCAACACACCGTACTGTACGGGTTGTGGGCGGTGTCACCTGGTCTGCCCACATGCTGGCAAGAACAGTGTTGACCGTGAACTCCTGCCGCGAGCGGCAGCCGCGGGGGCGCGGATCTTCGCTGGCTGTCGGGTCCAGGCCGTGGACACGGGTCGGGTCAGTGGGACCCTGGTCGACGAGCTCGACCAGGAAGTCGGCAGCTTCACCGTGCATGCGGACCATATCGTGCTCTGCGCCGGCGCGATCTCGACCCCACGCATCCTGCACGATGCCGGTGTGGTCGACGCCGACGGCCCGGTCGGTCGGGGCCTCTGCCTGCAGCCGGTCCACAGCATCCTGGCCTACCTGCCGGACACCGTCGTCTTCAGTCCAGGCGCTACCCAGGGACACGTGGTCGATGAATTTGTAGACGACAAGATCATCTTCGAGACCAACCCGACGATCGCCGCCATGATCGCCAACCTGCCGCTGCGCGGCCTCGACCTGACTCGGGTCCTGGCCCAGGGAGGACAGATCGCCAACACGGGTGGGCTCATCCGCGACGAGAGCCGTGGGCGCGTCTTCGGCTCCATCAACGGGGTGGCGCGGATCGCCTACGACCTGTGCCCGGCGGATATGCACCGGATCTGTCGCACCCTCCAACGCGGCGCGCGGCTGTGGTTCGAGGGCGCCGGGGCTCAGTGGGTGGGGACGGTGATCCACGGCGGCCGACTGGCCAACAACCAGGCCGAATTCGACGCGATGACCCCCCAGGATCTGTCTCCGCAGCGGCTGATCTCCTACGCCAGCCACCCCCAGGCGACCTGCTCGGTGGGACGGGTCACGGACCACCAGGGCCAACTCCTGGAGCTGCCTGGCGTGTCGTGTATCGACGCGTCATCGTTACCAAATAACGTGGGCCGCAACCCGCAAATCAGCGTGATGACGGTCGCGCGAATCTTGTCATCTCGCCTGGCCTTTGACCTGGGCGGGCGCGTGGCGCCGCTCATCCCTGTTTGAATTGTTGAGTGGTGCTGAAAGTCGGGTAGAGTGGGGTTGTCTTCTCGGAGTTCACCATGCGCGTGCCCACCCTTCTCATGCCCCTGTTCCTGCTCCTCGCTCCCGGTTGCTTCATGATGGACCCGGGGCCTCACGGTCGCAACGACCACTGGGCTGGCGAAGGGAACAACGGCGGCCCTGGCCATGGCAATGGTGATCATGGCTCGGCGGGTGTCGACACCGGGACGGACACCTGGAACGGGGAAGACCTTGGCCCCACGCCGCAGGATTGCCTGGCCCTCGAAGACCAGCTCACACAAGGGCAAGACGATCTCGAGACCAGCCGGATGACGGCTGACGAGCGCTACAGCGCGTCCTGGGCCGATCTCGATAAGGCCTGGTCGGACGCTGAAGACACCTACACATCCGGCCTGGCGGCAGCCGAGCAGACCCTGGCTGACACCTTGGCGGCGATCTACGCGGAACGAGCCGACACACTGGGCAGCCTGCTGGACAGCTACAACACCGCCCTGGCCGACCAACGCTACGAAGATGCGGCCCTGGTCTTCGCGGCCTACCTGGCCGCCGAGGAAGCGTCAGCAACGGCTGAAGCCGACGCCTTCGCCACCTACAGCGCGACGGTCGCGGACCTCGAAGCCAACTGGAACGCGACCCAGGAAGAACTCTCAACCGCCGCCAGTCAGCTCCAGGACTCGCAGACCGCTACCGACGAAGAGCTGGCCACCTGGGAAGAAGATCTGGGCCAACTCGCAGCCGAAGTCGACGACTGCTGGGCAGCGGTCGGCGCCGCTGGCTGATCCCCTTGTGGTGGTCCTTTGATCAGCCTGCCGCGGCATCCAGCGCACAGCCCAGATCCCGGCGCAGGTCGCTGATATGTTCCAGCCCGATGCTCATGCGGATCAGGCCCGCGTTGACGCCGTAGGTGGCCAGCGTGTCCCGCGGCACGTCGGCGTGGGTCATGGTCATGGGGTGCTCTACCAGACTCTCGGTACCCCCCAGCGAAACCGCCAGGCGGAAGACCTCGAAGTGGTCAAGGACGCGATAGGCGGCGTCTTGCCCGCCCTCGACCTCGAACGCGATCAGAGAGCCCGGACCGGTACACTGGCGGTGGTAGATCTCGAACTGGGGGTCGCCGGGCTGTAGCAGGCCGGGGTACCAGACCTGGCGTACCGCGGGGTGATCTACCAGTTGTTGGGCCAGCAGTCGGGCGCTCTTGGCCTGGCGCCGCATGCGGATCGAGACGGTCTCGAGTGAGCGCAGCAGCAGCCACCCGACGAAGGGGTTGGGCATGGTCCCCAGGATCGTGCGGTAGCTGGCGACCTGCTGCATGACCGGCGCGCTTCCGCTGACCAGGCCCGCCACCAGGTCGCTGTGGCCGCCGATGAACTTGGTGGCGCTGTAGATGATCAGGTCCGCGCCCAGCGTAGCGGGACGCTGAAACACGGGGCCCAGAAAGGTGTTGTCGACCACCACCACCGGCCGCCGCCCGGTCTCGGCTTCCAGCGTCGCAGCCAGGGTCGCCACCGCGGCGATATCGGTCAGGGCATTGCTGGGGTTGGCGGGGGTCTCCAGGTACAGCATGGCCACCGAGCCCGCGTCGACGGCGTCTGCCGCGGCCCGCATGCGTTGTTCGGCCCCTGTCCCGCCTGGAACCTGGGTCGTGTGGATCCCCAGCGGCGGCAGGATGTTCTCGAACAGAAAGTGCGTGCCGCCGTAGACCGGAGCCGAGCTGATCACGTGGTCGCCCGGCCGGAGCAGAGCCAGCATGGTCGTGGAGATGGCGGCCATCCCACTGGCGAAGCTGGCAGCCTTGTCCGTCTTGTCCCACGCCGCGATGCGGTCTTCGAGGATCTGCAGGTTCGGGTTGTTCAGCCGGCTGTAGATCAGCCCCGGGTCTTCGCCTTGGTCGGGCTCGCGCAGGCCATAGGCCAGCTCAAAGAAGCGCCGCCCGGCGTCCGCGGACTCGAACTGAAAGGTGCTGGTCAGGAAGATCGGAGGCTTGACCGAACCTTCGGAGCGGATGGGATCATAGCCGTAGCCAAGAGCCAGCGTCTCAGGGTTGTACTCGTGGTTGGTGGCCTTGTGTTTGCGATCCATCCGGCCCTCCTTTTCTTGACCCCTAAGCGGTCCAGAAGGTGCGGGATCAGATGCCGGTGTCCTCAGATGCCGGTGTCCGATCCGGTCGACGTGTCATCCAGGACGATGGGACGCGCATCCAAGATCGCGGACAGGGTCGAGTAGGTCGTCTCAGCCGCCGCGCTCAGCGTGCCGGAGTCCAGCAGATTCTCGGCTTCGAAGGGATCATCATGCAGGTTATACAGTTCTTCATCGCCCGGCAGGAAGCGGATCAGCTTGTAGTGTTCGTCGGCGATGGCTTGCCCCGAGGCGCGCTCGTCGACGCTGGGACCGAAGACCTCGGCCAACACGAAGGATCGCTGCGGATCCGCAAAGGCGTCATCCATATAGGGCTTCATGCTGACTGAGTCGATGGTGGTGTCGACCGGGATGACATCGTCCAGGTTTCCGCCAGCCAGCTCGACGATGGTCGAAAACACGTCGAGAGTGTTCACGGGGGAGGACACGCGCCGACCGCGGGCGGCCAGGTCTGGACCCGCGATCACCAGGGGAACGTGGATGCCGCCTTGGTACAGGGTGCCCTTGGAGCGACTCGAGGCGTAGGCGCCTTCATTGGTAGAGGAAGTAGTGCCGTTGTCCCCCATGTAGATGACGATGGTGTTTCGCATCTCGTCCACACCAATGCCGTCGAAGAGGCGCTGCATCTCGGTGTCTTCGGCCTGCAGCATGGCTTGGAAATACTGCGCCGGGTGTTTGCGGATCTCGGTGCTTGAACCGGTCAGCTCAGTGTAGGTCTGCAGGTCGGCTGGAGGCAGGTGCAGCGGCCAGTGCGGTGCATGGAAGGCCACCCAGGCAAACCAGGGTCCGTCTTGTTCGCCGATCCAACTCAGCGTGTCGTCGACGGTGGCAGAGGTGACGTAGTCGGTGCTGGTGGTCTCCACGCCATCTTCGACCCGGGTCCAGGAATAGTAGTCTTCGACAGCGCCGGCCATGGCGCCAGCAAAATGGTCGAATCCGGCCAGGTTCGGGTGGTCGTTGCCGCCATTGCTGTCGTCCGAGAGGTGCCACTTGCCGAAGGCCCCTGTCGCGTAGCCCGTGCCGGCGGCGTCGAGGGCGTTGGGCAGGGTGTACTCGTCCAGACTGAGAGCGGCGCCCCCGGAACCGAGGGGCTCACCCACGCCAGTGCGGAAGGACTGGCGACCAGTCAGCAGGCCTGCGCGGGTCGGCGAGCAGTACGGGTTGGCCCATGCGTTGGCGAACGTGATTCCACGAGCGCAGAGCGCGCGCAAGGTGGGCTGAGGAGCCCGGTCCGCGGTAGGCAGCGAGTAGCATTCGGCTTGGTCGACACCGACATCATCGGCGATCACCAGCAGGATATTGGGATGGCTGGACGCGGTCGTGACCCCGGTGTCCCCGGTTGGACCGGTGTCCCCGGTTGGACCGGTGTCCCCAGTTGGACCGGTGTCCCCGATTGGGCCGGTGCCCCCAGAAAAGGCCAG
>JAADHA010000114.1 GCA_013152105.1 Oligoflexia bacterium
AGAAGGCGCTCCTTGACATCCGACCACTCCGCGCCGCGCGCCAACCCTTGTGCCTCGCGCGTGTCCGCAGCCGCGGATCGACGCTGCAGCTCGGCGGTCCAGCGCTTGGCCCAGGCCGGGTCGGCCGGTCCCTCGACGCTGTCGATCAGCTCGGTCGCCAAGCGAAGGCGATCGGCAGGGTCGAGCGCCATGGCCTCGGTGGTGACGGCGTCGAGTGGAAGCGCCATGGCACCATCGTAGTCAACGGCGGCGGCACATGCCAACTCACGGGCACCCCGCCGGCCTCCCGAGATGGCCGACGTGCGGACGGCACGCGCCCGGGGGCCGCCCTTCGGGCCCACGCTGGGCGTGATCGTGCCTCGGATCGGCCATCGCGCGCGGGATCATCGTGCCTCGGCTCGGCCATCGCGCGCGGGCCGAGTGCAGGGCGGATCCAGTCGCCCCGACCATCGATGAGAGCCCGTCGGGAACGCTGATCCCGACGGGCTTTCGTCGTTCGCAGATCGGAGACCTGACCGGATGGCTTCGAACTCGAGTCGGGTCAATCCCCGTCTCCGAAGTCCTCGATGCAGATCGCCAGGTCTGGGCGGGCACGCAGGATCTTCCGGTCACCTGTCACCAGGGCCACGTCGAGCTGTTCTGCTGTCACGACGAACTGGGCATCGTAGGCGCTCAGGCCGTCTCTCAGGGCCGCACGGAGTACGGCCTGGCCCACCGGTTGTGCCTCTCGCCCGGTCATCAGACTGATGGCGGCGGTCCAAGCTCGCTCCGCGGCCGGCGGGTCCAGGACGCCAGCGCGAACGGAGACGACGAGCACGTTCAGGAACTCACTGCGCCAGAGCGGAGGTGCGCGCCAGTCGGAGTCGCGCCCCCACGTACGGCGGGCAGCCTCGGTGCGATCTCCGTCGATGAGCAGGTAGCTGATGAGGTTCGTGTCCGCGACGATCACGGCCGCCCCGACTCGCGCGCCTCATCGATGAGGTCCTGGGTCAACAGGCGGCTTCCCCGAACCCTCATGGCGTCGATCTCCTCCAGGGTGGGCGGTCCCGCCCCGTCGCCAAGCGCACGCTCCAGGATGACGAGCGCCTCGCGACTCATGCTCCGTCGGTGGACAGCCGCTCGCGCCTTGAGCAGGGCGTGGACGTGGTCGGGAAGGTCCTTGATGAGCAAGCCGGGCATGGGGCCTCCATAGATATGGTTATCATATCGTTTCGATATCCACTCGTCAACGCCCGTTGCTGCCCGGGCGGGTGCACCTCGTCGCAGACGTCGCCGTCCGGTGTCAGCCCCGCCTCGGCACCGCGCCCAGCGGCAGGAACATCATCTGCGGGCGGGGCACGATGCCAGGACCGCCTTCCTCCTCCTCCACCTCGACAAAGCCGAAGCGCCGATAGAAGTCGATTGCACCAGCCTTGGCGTCCACGACGACGCCAGCGCACCCGAGCTCGTCTCGCATCTTCTCAGCAAGCTCGACGCAGAACCGCAGCATCGCCCGCCCCAGGCCACGACCCTGTTCGCCTTCCCCCACGGCCAGGCGCGCGAGTCGAAGAACCGGAATCGGGTAGGGCGGCATCCTCCGATCTCCCGGTAGGGAGTCGGCATCGAGCGAGGCCGCCGCTACGGTTGCGAAGGCGAGAATTCGCTCGCGCTCCACAGCGACGTAGGTCACTCCGACGTGATGACGGAACTGGTTCTGACCAGCGTACCGGTGGAAGTAGAGATCGATCGCCTCGTCGCCGCTCCTGAATGCTCGGCGAGAGTCGCCTCCACGCAGGGCGCGGATCTCAACGGTCATCGAAGAGGCGCCTCATGTCGGCCGTGGGCTCGGGAGGTCGCTCCACCAGGTCCCGCACGCGTTCTGCGCTCTCGCGGGTGAGAACGATGCGCTTGGGCACGATGGCCTCGGGCGGTAGCTCGGCGAGAGCCTGGAGGTGATGCTGGAGCGCCTCCTGGACGAGGTGGGCGCGTGTGACTCCCGTTGCACGCGCATGACGGTCCAGGCTCGCCTTGAGGTCAGTGGGGATGTGGGCGGAGATCTGCGTCGTGGGCATGGGCACCTCTACATACCTGTAGAATCTACATGACCGCATGTCAAGGCCGGTCGCGTTGCCCAGCAGCGACGACCTCCGCGATCTGCGCGGCCAGAGCCTCCACGCCCTCACCCTCGGCGATGCAGAAAGTTCTCAAATCATCCAGTCTGGCCGACCATAATGACGTGAACAGAACTCCCGGCCTGCACAGCGGGTCGGGAGTCATCCTCTACCCTGGTTGACGAGGACGACCGAGTGAGTAAAACTCTACTCACGAGGCACGCCATGGCCCGCTTCCAGGCGACGACGACCGCACTGCTCGACAAGGAGCTCGACGCCCTGCGCGAGGAGATGGGCCTCCGCGAGAACCAGAAGGCGGAGCTGCTCCGCGAGCTGGCCTCCATGGCGGCGTGGTTGGTCGCCCAGGCTCGTGCAGGCCGAACCATCGAGGCCCGCGGCCCGAGCGGGGTCGAGGTCTTCGTCCACCCCGCCCTGAGGTCGGCGTCCAGTGTGGAGCGGCTCGTTCTGGCGCCCGACGAGGTGCAGCGCCTGGGTGCGCTGCTGGCGAGCGACGCCCCCCTGTCCGACACCCTGCGAGCGACCCTGGCCCGGCTCGCCGACGAGGACCGCCAGCCGCCCCACCTGGGCTGGCCTGCCCGGTGAGCATCCGGCTGGAGCTGCTCGCGAGGGACCACCGCCCGCTCGTAGCCGCCTTCGAGAACGACGAGCCCGAGCTGGTGACCTACCTGAAGCGGTGGGCGCTGCGTCACCAGGAGCGGGACGGCCTCGGTCGCACCTGGGTCGCGCTGGACGAGGTCGACGACGAACGGCGCCTCGCCGGATTCTTCACACTTGCAGCAGCAAGCCTCGAGCGCCAACTCGTCACGGCCGGCGCGCTGGACCGGCTCCCGCGGTTCCCCATCCCTGCGGTGCTCCTGGCCCGGCTCGCCGTCGATCGGCGTGTACAGGGGCAGGGCCTCGGCACGTGGATGTTCGACGAGGCCCTGCGGAAGACGCTGATGCTGGCCTCGAAGGGTCCGATCGGAGTGCGGGTGCTGGTCACAGATGCAAAGAACCAGCGGGCCGCCGCGTTCTACGAGCGCAAGGGCTTGGTCCGGCTGACGGATGGTCGGTGGCTGTGCAGGATGGTGCTCGATCTCGGGCCCCTCCTGGCGGGAACATGATCCTCGCGGCGCTGCCGATGCCGTCGGCCACCAGCGCGACCTACCGAGTTCTACAGGCATCCATCCAGGCCGACTTGCTCCCGCCGGGCGGCGCTCATCGGGGCGCGAGCCGTGGGGATCGTGGGGAGCGAGCCGAGCGCTGCAAGGGCGGAAGCCCTACGATCCCCAGGCGAGCGTAGTCGCAGGCTGCAGGGGCCGGGGTCGAACAGGGTCGGCGCGGCTGGTCCATCCTGTTCCACCACCCTCTTCGGCTCGACACCGCGGGGAAGCCCATCCGCATGAGGAAGGGGCTCGCTACGCCCGAAGACGCTGAGGCCGACATGCTTGTCGACCAGATGAACGTGCTGCTGGCGGACGAAGCCTACTGGAGCCTCGGCGCCAGAATGCGAGCGGCGGCCGAGTTCGACTCGCGGGTGGTCAACATCTTCTACGACGCCATCAGTCCGCCTATCCTCAATGGAAAGGGCCTCCGCGACGAGGTCATTCCGCTGCCTGGACGGGAGGACGGCTACGCGACGGTCCAGATCCTCGGCGCGACCGGAGCGGGCAAGACGACCCTGGTTCGGCAGCTCATTGGCTCTCACCCCAAGCGTGATCGATTCCCATCGACCTCGACCGCGAAGACGACGGTCGCGGACCTCGAAGTGGTCTTGCGCGATGGTCAGTTCGAGGCGGTGGTCTCGTTCTTCTCCAAGGACCGGGTCGAGTTGTACGTGCAGGAGTGCGTGATCGCAACTCGGCACGGCTGGCCCTTGCGGTGGACGATATCCACGAACGATCGCGCGGAGTTCATCTCCGCGGTGAACCGGTTCACAAGCAACTTCGCCCCCAACTTCGGACGGCTGCTCACCCCGCTGGTGGAGGGGATCCGGGTTCGCGGGCCATTCCGGCCATCGTGGTACGAGGAGGATCAGGCGCTCCCGAGACTCGTGCTCCTCGACGGAGAGGGGCTTGGACACACTTCGGAGTCCTCGCAGAGCCTTCCGACCTCGGTGACGTCGAAGTACTCGATGGCCGACGCCATCGTCCTCGTGGACAGCGCGACCCAGCCGATGCTGTCGGCCCCGGCTGCCGTCTTGCGCAGCGTCGCTGCCACGGGGCACGACGCCAAGCTTGGAGTCGTTTTCACCCACTTCGACCAGGTGAAGGGAGACAACATCCGATCAGTGGCGGCGAAGCGAGCGCACGTCGAGCGGTCTCTGGAGAACGCCCTGGGTGGTCTCGAAAGCGTCGTCGGAAGCATGGCCATCCGGGGGATGAAGCGGACCCTTCAGAACCAGGTCTTCTTCGCCGCGAACATTCACCAGCACAAGTTCGGCGCGAAGCCGGCCATCCGGTGCTTTACGACGGCAGAGTTGGAGAAGCTGGTCGGCTTCATCGAGGGCACGATCACCCCTGCGGCGCCCGTGGAGGCCCAGCCCGTGTATGACACGGCGAACCTGGTGCTGAGCGTTGCGCAGGCTACGAACAAGTTCCTGCACAGTTGGGATGGACGCCTCGGGCTTCTACACCGGCCCAGGACGCGCGCCGAGCACTGGACCCGCGTGAAGGCGCTCACCCGGCGCTTGGCCGAGTGGAACCAGGACTCCTACGACAACCTGATGCCCGTCGCCGACCTCACGCGCGAGCTGACGGAGGGGATCTCGAAGTTCGTCGACCACCCCAGGTCGTGGGAACCGGAAGACGCCCCGGAGGAGATGCGACAGGCTGCCATCGCGGCGGTTCGTCGCGAAGCCGCGAGGAGGCTCGCGGACCTCGTGGTCGCGCGGCTCTGGCAGGACCCCCTTCGGCACTGGCTCGACGCCTACGTCCGGAAGGGGAAGGGCTCCGGAAGACTGCGGAACCGCGACCTGTGGTCCATCTTCAACGAGGCAGCCCCCATCCTCACAGACGTGCCGACTCCGGAGGCGTCGGAGTTCCTCGACGTCATGCGGGACCTCTTCCGCCAAGCCGTCGACGAGGCCGGGGGCCGTGTGGTCCACTGAATGGCCGCCGGGTCGCCCCGTTGCTGGCTACCTTCCGAGCATCGGGGCCACCCTTTGCTCGTCCCACTCCTCCCCCGGGTCGACCCAAAAAGTTCGATAATCATTCGCCCAGCCTGACCATCGAAAAGAGCCCGCCTTCGGCCTGGAGAGGCGGGTTTGAATCCAGTTGGGTGTCGACGCCGGGCGGCGTCGTCAGGAAGCGGGATGATTCAGGATTGCGCTCAGGTGCAGGTACATCGGCAGGGGTTCCGGTCGGTCTCCGAGGGCACCGATCCGAGTGGCCATCTCACGGAATCCAAGCCGCTCATAGAAGCCAACGGCGTCGGGCTTCGCGTCGACAAGCACCCCAACGCAGCCCACCGTGCGCGCCATCTCCTGGGCCAAGGCAAAGACGGCTCGCAGGAGCACCTTCCCGATGCCCCGCCCCTGCGCATTCTCGTCTACCGCCAGGCGGGCCAGCCGCAGCACGGGCAGCGGATAGCGCGGCAGTCGCCGGCGATCCGCCTCGGGCAGGTCCGCCACCTCGACCTGGGAGGCCGCCACCGTCACGAACCCCACGATGCCGCCACCGACGACAGCCACGTAGGTGATGCCGACGTGGTGCCTGAACTGGTTTTGCCCCGCGTAGCGCGAGAGGAAGCGGTCGAAGTCGGCGTTGCCGGATCGGAATCCGGAACGATCGTCATCCGGCCGGAGAAGGCGGACCTCAGCCGCCATCGCCAGCGTCCTCCGCGAACAGCTCTCGCATCGCGTCCGTTGGCGCGGGCGGGTCGTCGATGAGGTCGAGCAGCCACTCGCCGGTCTCGGCGGTCACGACGATCCGAGGTGGGATGATCACGTCGTGAGGCAGTTCTCGGAGTGCCTGCAGGTGATGGAGCAGCGCCATCTCCACGAGGTGACCCTTCTTGATGCCGTGCGCCTCGACGTACTGGTCCAATGCCACGCGGGTTTCAGGGGAGATGTAGGCGGAGATCTGGGAGCGGGCCATCGCGGCCTCCTGGCTTCTACGAAAACGTAGACCGCTCCGGGGCCAGTGTCAAGGCTGACCGAGCACCGCAGCGAGAGCGGTCATGAGATCGACGACCTCTCCTTGTTCTGCCACGAAGAGGCCCTCCAGAGTTCTGAAATCATCCAGTCTGGCCGACCAGAAGGCAGAAGCCCCCGTCGCGCCACCTCGTGTTCGCCCGACCTCGCTGCAAGGCCGTCACGAGCTTCTCGGCGACGACCATGGCCTTGAGACGAACGCGGACACCAGGATAGATGTTCTCATCGCGGATGACCGCCGAAGTGATCGCGTCGAGACGAAACACAAGCCCGTCGTCGATCTCCACCGAGGCAACCTCTGCCACGAGTTCCCGAACTGCGGCCTCTTCGCTGTCGGTGCGCAGCGCGAGAAAGCCCTCCAAGGCGTAGATCTGGAGAAGCTCGGCGGTGGGGCGGCCAAGCTCGCGTCCGAGCTTTCGCAGGGCAAGATACCGCGATCCAGCTACAGTCTCGTGGGTTGGTCGACTCGTCATAGCAGCACCTGGAGGGCAGCGAGCAACGCGGGCTCTCCCCTGGGGAAGGAACGAGCCAGGTCGAGGAGGCGCGCGGGGGCGGCTCCGGGTCGCCTCAGCCAACGACGCAGGGGCTCCACCGCCCATCTAGCCACCTCACTCCGCCCGGTTATACTCTTGGTATGAAGACGGCCATCTCGCTCCCAGACGAGCTCCATGAGGCTGCAGACCGGCTCGCTCGCCGGGTTGGTCGATCGCGGAGTCAACTCTATGCTGATGCGCTTCGGGAGTACCTCGAGCGGCACGACGAAGAGTTGGTGACAGCTCGCCTCGACGAGGTCTGCGCGGAGCTCGACAGCTCGCTCGAGCCGGCACTCCGGCGAGCCGGGTCGCGCGTGCTCACGCGCGAGGACTGGTGACCACGCAGGGAGAGGTCTGGTGGGCGGACCTCGGTGAGCCCCGTGGCTCGGCGCCGGGGTACCGACGCCCCGTCGTGGTCGTGCAGGGCGAAGCATTCAACCGAAGCGCCATCGCCACCGTGATGTGCGTCCCGATCACCAGCAACCTCAAGTGGTCCCGCGCTCCAGGCAATGTGGCGCTGAAACCCCGTCACTCGGGACTGTCCAAGGACTCTGTCGCCAACGTTTCGCAGGTCGTGACCCTGGACCGGTTCGCCCTGGTCGAACGGGTCGGGAAGCTGCCGAGCGCCAAGCTGGACCTGGTGCTCCGGGGCATCGACATCGTGCTCGGCAGGGCGTAGGTGGCCGGCGATCCGGCGCAGGGCTCGGCGGGAGGCCGTCGGAGTTCGCACGACGAACAAAGTGTCGCCGAGGAGACATGGTCCAGCCACGCGGTTCTATGCGCGTCCATCCAGCCCGACCATTCAGAACGGGCCCCTGGATATCTTTGGATGCCCAGGGGCTTCGTCGGTTTTCGAATTCGATTGGATGTGGGAGGCCGCTACCAGTGGACGGGAGTCGAGATTCTGTGCCCGCATTTCGCCAACAATCTATCAAAACTGATAGATTTAGCCACAGTTCGGGTTAGAATCCATCAGAATTGAGGTGTTCATGAACGACCTACTGCTGGCGCTCACCCCGGCCGACGTGGAAGCCACGCTGGCGCGCCGTCTTCGCGCCGCGAGGAAGGCCAAGGGGTGGACCCAGGCCGAGTTGGCGACGCGGAGCGGCCTGTCCATAGCTACGGTCGCACGACTCGAGCAGTCGGGGCAGGGGCAAGTGTCGTCGCTGGTCCGCCTCTGCGCGGGGCTCGGGCGTCTGGACGACTTCGACGCGGTACTGAAAGCGGTCGCACCCACCACGCTCGACGAGCTTCGCCGTCGGCATCGCCACACGGGCGCACATTGAGAGAGCTCCGAGTCCTCCTGCGATTCACGGGCGCCGATGTTCGCGACGTCGGCACACTGGTCGAGGACGGCCACCGGGTCTGGTTCGAGTTCGACCCGGCGTTCGCTGCTGGTCGGATCGAGATTTCGCCCCTGCGACTGCCGCTGGTGAGGTCGGGTCTGATCGAGCACCGGTCCACGCCGGGCGCGCCGATCCCAGGCGTGTTCAACGATGCCCGCCCCGAGGGGTGGGGGCTCAAGCTGCTGCACCGCGCCTTCCAGGCAAGGGGGCGGCCCGCCTCGTCGGTTTCTCCCCTCGAAGAGCTCGCATTCCTCGGACCTCACACGATGGGAGCGCTGGTGTTCGAGCCCTGCACGGGTCCGTCAGGCGAGCTCGACGACGCGGTGGAGTTAGCGGCGCTCGCCGCACACGCTCAGCGCGTCTGGGACGACCGGATCCAGGTCGTGCTCCCGCAGTTGGTGCGAGCGGGCGGCCCGTCGGGTGGCGCACGTCCCAAAGCGCTCGTCGGTCTACGTGGCGACGGTGGCCCGGGCTTCCGTTACGGCGAGGGTGAGCTGCCGGACGGCTGGGACGCATGGCTCGTGAAGTTCCCGACGAGCACCGACGACGCCGATGTCGGCCGCCGCGAAGACGCATGGATGGCGATGGCTCGCGGCGCAGGCATCGACGTCCCCGATTTCCGCGTGCTCAGTCTCGAAGGGGTTGGAGACGCCTTCGCGATCCGGCGCTTCGATCGCCTGCAGGGGGGACGCAGGCTGCACATGCTCTCCGCCGCAGGCGCGCTGGACGCCGACTTCCGTACACCCGCGGCTGACTACGAGCACCTGCTCCGAGCGACGCTACGCATCTGCGATGGCGACCAGTCTCAGGTCCTCGCGATGTTCCGCCTGGCGGCGTTCAACGTCGCATCGCTCAACGAAGACGATCACCTGAAGAACTTCGCTTGGCTCGTCGGCCCCGACGGCGCCTGGCGAGTCGCGCCGGGGTTCGACCTCACCTATGCGCCACGTCCATACGGCGAGCGTTGGACGACCGTCGCTGGCGCAGGATCGGCAGTGGGCCGAGAGCATCTCCTGACGCTCTCCGCCAAGGTTGGCATCAAGCCACTCGTGGCACGTCGAGTGCTGGACGAGGTGACCGCGGCGACAATGGACGTGCGCGCTCATCTGCGAGACGCGGGTTGCCTGGGGCCGGTCTCGGAAGCAGCGGCCGACGCGGTGGAGCGAGCCACGTCGCGACTGCGCAGGTAGGAAGACCCTGGAGCACACGGCACGATCACTCGCCCAGATCCACCATCGCCGCCACCTCCAGCTCCGACCAAGCAAGGCCGGGATCCACCCAAGAAGTTCGATAGCCGTTCGTCCACCCCGACCATCGTCGAGAGAAGCCGGCCAGCCAAGGGCTCGACGGGCTCCTGGCTCACGGAAACTGCGGAGAGGAGTGTCTCCCAGGTCGGGTCACTGAGATGGGAGAAGGAGGCCGACCACGTCAGCACGATCGCTGGCAGGTTTTGCGGCACGGATACCCCCTGGAGAGCACCGATCAAGACCACCGCGAGGATCTCAACCGCAGACGGACAGGGCTGCCCAGGCGACGGAGCCGCTGGAACGCGCCACGCGGGCAGGCCGTCGGTGTCCAGGGCCCGAGCGACGACTTCAAACAGGGTCGGGTCACGCCGCCGGGCCGATGCCACCAGCAGCTCCGCGCCATCGGGCAGTGGACGACGGAGCCCGACACCGAGGAGATCGCCCGGATCCAGCAGTGGTTGGTCGCCCAGGCGCTTGCCCCGGAGCAGGAAGGCAGATCGAAACGCGGGCAACCGGGCAAGCTGCGACCGCTCCCGGACACGAAGGCGCCAGGGCTGCCCGCGTTGCTCCACCTGCCGCAACGACCGGAGGACTGCTTCGAGAGCGATCGACCAGACGTCGCCCAGCATGCGGGTGTCCTGCTTGGCGAGGCGAGCCAGACGGGGAAGGAGGTGCCGCAACGCATCTCGAGGGTAGGTGCCGCCGCCCACCTGGTCGCGAAAGTCCCAGCAGGCGAGGACCACATCGAGCTTTGCCCGCTGCAGGATGGGCCGCACTTCCGCCGCCAGGTCCCATTGGCGGCGCTGAATCTCGCTCGCGAGCATGCCCACCATGAGCGGGTCCGGGTCCAACTCCGCAGCCCGGCTGACCAGCTCGAGACGCCGGTCTCGGTCCCCGGGTAGAGGCCGTGGAACCAGTTCGCCGAAGATCCGTTGCCAGGCGGCCCACAGGCGCTTCCAGTCCCGGCCGATGGCCTCGACCGCCGCACGGCGCACCCGGATGTCGGGGTTGTCCCACCAGGCGGCTACCAACTCCTCGGGGCTGAGGACCGCTTCGAGCAGGCGGGCGACGAGGCTCGCACGGGCTTGATCCCAGGGCGCCGTGCGGTACTCGTGCCAGTGGCGAAAAAGGGGCTCGGCCAACCGGTACCAGGTCGAGCGCCCTTCGGATCTTGACAGCAAGACGCCCGCTTCCACCAGGCGGCGTGCCACCTGGGACGTGTGCGATGCGCTGCGCTCCAAGGCCCTGCCCAGCTCGGTCGGTGACAGCTCCCGAGGGGCCACCGTGATCTGCTCGACGATCGCCTGTTCTTGGGAAGAGAGGTCCGAGAAACGCATCTGGTAATAGGCGGTGAAGGAACGTACGACAGCCAGCAGGTGGTCGGCTGCAAGCGCCTGGGGGTGCGCCGTA
>JAADHA010000499.1 GCA_013152105.1 Oligoflexia bacterium
GGCCCGCTCGCGAGCCTCGTCTGCGCAAGTGGCTGAGCGGCCGGCAGAAAGCGCTGGGCCAGTACCGCCAGCAGCGCATCGCCAAGCGCGTGGATCTGCGTGAGCGCCAGCGCGCCGAACGCCTGGCCGCGCTGCCTGGCGGGCCGGGCCAGGACCTCTCGGGGCAGGATCTGGCGGGCCGCCCCCTTCAAGATGTCGACTGGACCGGCGCCACCCTGCGCGGAATCCACTTGGCAGGCGCACACCTCCAGGGCGCCATGCTCCGTGATGCGGACCTCTGCGATGCCGACCTGACCGGCGCCCGTCTGCCGGACGCCACCCTGGTCGGCGCGAAGCTGCGCGGCGCCAAGCTCACCGACGCCGACCTGCGGCGCGTCCAGCTCGTGGGGGCTGACCTCGAGGGCGCCGACCTCACCGGGGCCGACCTCCGAGGCAGTCAGCTTCAGGGCGCGAATCTTCGACGTGCCGACCTCACCGCGGCACGGCTGGCCAACCTGGACCTCTCGGGGCTGTGCCTGGATGGCGCGATCTTCGACCAGGCCGACCTCACGGGCACAGACCTGTCGGGCAGCACGATGCATGGGACCGATCTGCGCGGTGCCCTGGGGCTCTCCTCCGCGCAGCGCGCCGCGTTCACCGCAGCCGGGGCGACCAGCGCGGACGTCGTGATCGGCGACCTGCTCAAGCACCTGCACCCTCGCCAAGCCGCGATCGCCGCCGGCGTGTTGGCCCTGGGCTTGGGCTCCTATGGCGCGGCGAGGTTGCTCGGACCTCGCATGAATCCACCCACCCAGGCCGAGTCGGCGGCCATGATCCGGTCGCTGCCCCCGGCCCAGGCCCAGGCTCGCTTCGAGACCATGGCCGCGGACGCGGACGAGCCTGGAGACCAGGTGGCCTGGCTGATGGAGGCGGCCGGACAGGCCCGTCTCCAACATGAGCCCGACGCTGAAGTGCGCCTGCTCCGCGCCGCGCTGGCTGCCGCGGGGGAAGACGTGCGGACCGGTGCCGAGGTGCGGCTCAGCCTGGCGACGCGAATGGCCGACAACAACGAGTCCGAAGCCGCCATGGCCTTGGTTGACCCCTTGTTGGACCTGTCCCGTCAGCCGCCCGAGCAGCGGGCCCGCGCTGTCCTGCTCTACCAAAAACTCGGTCGCCGTCTGGACGTGGACACGCAGCCCCGTCTCGACGCGGTGTTCCTCAGCCTGGAGCGGCTCCCCGACGCAGCCACCGAGCTGTACCTTGCCCTCGCTGACGCGGCATCTGAGGCGGGCGATCTCGACGCAGCCCTGGCCCATGTCGACCGGGCGGCCGCGCTGAAGATCAGCGCGGCCAGCCGCGCCCGCGTGCTGGAGACGCGGGCGCGGATCTACGACAGGGCCGGCGATCTGGCCGCAGCGGCGATCGCCTGGCAGACCATGGCCGACCAGGTCGAACGGGCACCTCGACCCAGGATGCCGCCCTGCTGGCGCTGTCAGATGTACGGGTCCGCCAGGGTGATCCCGCGGCCGCGCGTGCGTTGCTGGAGCCTCTCCTCAAGGCAGGCACCGACCCGCGGATCCGCACACGAGCCTGGTTGGTGCAGGCTCGCCTCGACGAAGCCGGCGATGATGCCGTGTCGGCCGCGGACGCCTACCGCCAGGCCATCGCCTTGGCTGAAGACGAGCCCGAGCTGGCCGAGGACGCCCGCCAGGCCCTGGTTCGCCTGGTCGGTTCCGCCGGAGACGAGCGACGCGCGCTTCTCCTCGCCGAGCTGGACCCCCAGGCGCGGGCCTTGGTGTCCATCCAGATCAAGCTGGGCGAGGCACGGGCCTTGCTGGAGTCGGGCCAGGCCGAGCAGGCCCAGGCGGCCTTCGCGGCCCTGCTCGAGCAGGGCGATCTCGACCCAATCAGCAAGCGAGACGTCCGCACCGGTCTGGGCGAGTCGCTGGCACGCCAGGGGCAGACTACCCAGGCCCTGGTGGTGTGGCGAGACCTGCTGTCCGAGACGGCCCAAGCCCAGGACCGGATCTTCCTGCAGCTTCGTATCGCGGACGGACTGCTCAGCGGCGGGCGCTATGACGACGCGGCGGCGGCCTTTGACGAGATCGCAGAGGACCCCGATCCCGACATCTCCGCCCAGGGAAAGCTTGGCTTGGCCCAGGTCTCCCTGGCCCGAGGCGAGCGCGAGCGGGCACGGGCCGACCTGCGGCTCGTCGCCGACCAGGCAAAGGACCCGGCCTGGCGGGTCCGAGCGCTCGAAGAGCTGGCCACCATCGCGACCGAAGACGGTGACTCCGAGGCATCCCTGTCTGCCTGGCGATCGGTGCTGACGGCGGCAAAGCCGGGTGACGCGGCGATCGGCCGAGCGCGTCTGGCCGTGATCCAGATCCTGGCCGCGTCGGGACGCACGGATGCGGCGCAGGCCGCGTGCCGCGATGCGGTACAGGGTGCCATCGACCGACGCGCTCGGCTGCGCGCCATGCTGAGCTGCGGTGAGCTGGACCAACGCCAGGGCGGCGATCCCACCCGGGCGCTCGACCGTTACGAGGCGGTCCTCGCGCAGGCCACCGACCCCGCGCGCTCGTCGCCGTCGGACATCATCGTCGATGCGGCCACAGCGGCCGCTGGACTCGCCTTGTCGCTGAACCAGCCAGATCGCGCGCTCGCCGCCGCCATTTCGGGGCTGGACCAAGCCAGGCAGGCTGCGGATCGCCTCGCGCTCCTCGACCTGCAGGCGCGTGCGCTCGACGCCCTCGGGCAGGACTCGAGCGCCGCCAGACAGGCACGAGACAGCCTGGTCAGCGCGGCACCCCAGGCTGCCCTGGGCATGCTGGTCGAGCGAGCGCACCGGGCCCAGGGACAAGACGAGCGCGACGCCGCCATCAAGCTGCTCTCCCAGGGGGTGGCTGCGGTGTCCGACCCCAGCCTGGCGGTCGGCGCCCGGCTGGAGTTGGCCGATGTGCAGCTCGATGCCGGCCAGATCGATGCCGCGGACGCAAGCTATGCACAGGTCGCCAGCTCATCGAGTGCCA
>JAADHA010000117.1 GCA_013152105.1 Oligoflexia bacterium
CGGCGGCGGCGGCGGCTTCGTGCGACAGCTCTACGACACCTCGGGCACGACCTGTTCGGTCGATGTCTCTGGCGGCGCGGCGGGTTGTGGCGCGGTCGACGGCAGCACGGGTACCGCTGAGACGGGCACCAATGACTACGATGGTGACGGCGTGACCGCTGGCGCTGGCGACTGCGACCCGACGGACGCCAGCATCTACCCAGGTGCCGCGGACGCCTGGTACGACGGGGTCGACAGCGACTGCGCCGGAAATGACGACTACGACGCCGATGGGGACGGCCACGACAGCGACGCCTATGGTGGTGACGACTGCAACGACAGCGACGCCAGCATCTACTCGGGTGCCGCGGACGCCTGGTACGACGGGGTCGACAGCGACTGCGCGGGGAACGACGACTACGACGCCGATGGCGATGGCCACGCCAGCGACGCCTACGGTGGCGACGACTGCAACGACAGCGACGCCAGCATCTACACGGGTGCCACGGACGCCTGGTATGACGGGGTCGACAGTGACTGCGCTGGAAATGACGACTACGACGCCGATGGGGACGGCCACGACAGCGACGCCTACGGTGGTGATGACTGCGACGACAGCGACGCCAGCATCTACCTGGGTGCGCCGGACGCCTGGTACGACGGCGTGGACAGCGACTGTGTGGGGAATGACGACTACGACGCCGATGGCGATGGCCAGGCCAGCGACGCCTACGGTGGCGACGACTGCGACGACAGTGACGCCAGCATCTACTCAGGCGCCGCGGACGCCTGGTACGATGGGGTCGACAGTGACTGCGCCGGAAATGACGACTACGACGCCGACGGCGATGGCCAGGCCAGCGACGCCTATGGCGGGGACGACTGCGACGACAGTGACGCCAGCATCTACCTGGGCGCGTCGGACGCCTGGTATGACGGGGTCGACAGTGACTGCGCCGGAAATGACGACTACGACGCCGATGGCGATGGCCACGACAGCGACGCCTACGGTGGTGATGACTGCGACGACAGCGACGCCAGCATCTACCTGGGCGCGCCCGAGGTCTCTGGCGATGGTATCGACCAGGACTGCAACGGGGTCGACAGCGGGGTTGACTCCGATGGCGACGGGCTTGACGACGACACCGAGGTGGAAATTGGGACGGACCCCTATGTGGCGGACACGGACGGCGATGGCCTGAGCGACGGGGAAGAAGTGCTGACCTACGATACCGATCCCCTGGTCGAGGACACGGACGGCGACGGCCTGAGCGATGGGGAAGAAGTGCTCACCTACGATACCGATCCTCTGGTCGAGGACACGGACGGTGACGGGCTGAGCGATGGGGAAGAAGTGCTGACCTACGGCACCGATCCCTTGGTCGAGGACTCCGATGGCGACGGTCTGACGGACGGGGAAGAGGTGCTGACCTACGGCACCGATCCCCTCGACCTCGACACCGACGACGGGGGTACCTCTGACGGCGTCGAGGTGATCATCGACGGCACCGATCCCCTCGACCCCAGCGATGACATCCTGGACACCACGGACTCGGACGGCGACGGGCTCACCGACCGGGAAGAAGAGGTGCTTGGGACCGACCCGCACGTGGCGGACACGGACGGGGACGGGCTCAGTGACGGCGACGAGGTGCTCTCCTACGGTACGGACCCCCTGGTGGTCGACACGGATGGGGACGGGCTCAGTGACGGCGACGAGGTGTTGATCCATGGCACCGACCCGATCGATCCGGACACAGATGACGACGGCCTGAGCGATGGCACAGAGGTGGATGACACGGGGACCGACCCCCTGTTGGCCGACACGGATGGCGACGGCCTGGACGATGGAACAGAGGTGAGTGACACCGGAACCGACCCGCTCTTGGCCGACACGGACGGTGGCGGCGTGGATGACGGGACCGAGGTAGAGCGTGGCACCGACCCCTTGGATCCAAGTGACGACCTGCCGATCGTCGGCGACACCGGGGACGACACAGGCACCAGCGGCACCACGGGCGACGGTGGCACCGTCGGGGACGGTGGCCTGGACACGGGCCTGGGTTTGGTGCCCGGTGAGATCAAGGGCGGGTGTTCCGGCTGCGCCACGCTGCCGCCCCCAGCCAGTGGCGGTGGCAGTGGGCGTTTTGGCTGGTTGGCGGGCTTTGCCCTGCTCTTCGGCCTGGTGAGGCTGCGGCGGCGCTGATCGACTGGCCGCGCCTGGCTCGCGGCGCCATCCTGCCCTTGCCAGCGGACAAGTCGTGAGAGGGCGGACGTCCTCCACTACGCCGACACATTACGCCAACACATTACGCCAACACAGTGTGCAGCGGACGATGGCGCCGGGTGCTTCGTCAGTCCCTCGCTGATCCGCACGGGCGCGAAAGATTGCGGTGCATCCAGGCGCTCGGTTAGGCCTTTGGCCGTTTCACAGCCAGCCACAGGAGCCGTCTTGCCCTTGTCCATCCCAAGCTCGACCGCGTCGAGATGAGCACGCCGGTCCGCAGGTCACCCCGGCAGCAGGTGTGGCTGGTCCGCCACGGCCAGACCACGTGGAGCGCGTCGGGCCAGCACACCGGGCGGACCGACATTCCGCTCACACCGATCGGGATGCACCAAGCCCGGTCGCTGGGGCCGCGGCTCGCTGCTTCGACCTTCGCGCTGGTGCTCACCAGCCCGCTCGTCCGGGCCCAAGAGACCTGTCGACTGGCTGGGCAGCTTGGGGCCGCGCAGGTCGAAGGCGATCTGGCTGAGTGGGACTATGGGGTCTTCGACGGGCGCACGACGGCCGAGATCCGGCGCGAGCGGCCGGGTTGGACGGTCTGGGATGGCCCCTTGCCGGATGGCGAGACGGTCGATCATGTCGGGGTGCGCGCTGACCGGATCATCGACCGTGTGCGCGCCGCCCAGGGCAATGTGCTGCTGTTCGGGCATGCCCATATGCTTCGGATCCTGGCCGCCCGCTGGGTCGGCCTGTCTCCACGACATGGACAGCGCCTTGGTCTGGACACGGCCTCGATCTCGGTGTTGGGCTTCGAGCACGAGCTCGGGGTGATCCACACCTGGAACCAGACCTGGAACCAGACGGTGCCTCCCTCGACCGAACCTTCTTCCTCCTCCACAGCCTCTCCTGGCCCCTCGCACGGAGTTCAGACATGACAGCGGTGCAAGCCTCGGACGCCTTCGTGTTCTTCGGTGCGACAGGCGATCTGGCCTACAAGAAGATCTTCCCCGCTCTCCAGGCGATGATCCGCCGAGGAAACTTCGACCTGCCGGTGATCGGCGTGGCCTGGTCAGGCTGGGGTCTCGACCAGCTCCGTCAGCGCGCGCGGGCCAGCCTGGAAGAGCACGGGGGTGGGGTCAATGCCGCGGCCTTCGACAAGCTCTGCGGGCTGTTGCGCTACGTCGATGGGGACTACCGGGATCCGTCGACCTTCGACGCGCTGAAGACCCAGCTTGCCGGTGCTACCCGGCCCTTGCACTACCTGGCCATTCCACCCAGCATGTTTCCGGTCGTCGTCAAGCACCTGGGGGCTTCGGGCTGTGCGGATGGGGCGCGCGTCGTGGTGGAGAAGCCCTTTGGCCGTGACCTGGCGTCGGCCAAGGCGCTCAGCGCGACCATCCACACGGTCTTCGACGAATCCGCGGTGTTTCGCATCGACCACTACCTGGGAAAAGAGGCGGTTCAGAACCTCTTGGTCTTCCGCTTCGCCAACACCTTTCTCGAACCGATCTGGAACCGAAACTACGTGGACAGCGTGCAGATCACGATGGCCGAGGACTTCGGTGTCCAAGGCCGGGGGGCCTTCTACGATGAAGCGGGGGCCATTCGCGATGTGGTCCAGAATCACCTGATGCAGATCGTGGGCTTCTTGGCCATGGAGCCGCCAGCGACCACGTACCAAGAGGCCATCCGCGATGAACAGGTGAAGGTGTTTCGTCAAATCCGCCCCCTGAAACCGACCAACCTGGTCCGCGGACAGTTCGTGGGCTACCGCAAAGAGCCCGGGGTGGCAAAGGACTCCTCGGTCGAGACCTTCGCTGCCTTGCGACTGGAGATCGATTCGTGGCGCTGGGACGGGGTCCCCTTCTTCATCCGGGCGGGAAAAAGCATGCCGGTCACGGCGACCGAGGTCGTGGTGGATCTGAAGCGCCCCCCCCTGACGCGCCTGGCTCGAGGATCGGGCAACCACCTGCGCTTGCGGCTGGGCCCGGATCTGCAAATCGGGCTGGGCGTGCAGGTGAAGATCGAGGGTGATGCGATGGTCGGCGCACCGACGGAATTGCTGATGGTGCACCAGCACGCCTGCGATGAGATGAGCGCCTATGAACGCCTGCTGGGTGACGCGATGGCGGGTGACCCCACGATGTTCGCCAGGCAGGACGCGGTGGAAGCGGCCTGGGCGGTGATCGACGGGGTCTTGGGTGACGCGACGCCGGTGCTGCCCTATGATGTCGGGACTTGGGGCCCAGACGCGTCTGTGCACATGGCGGATGCCGTCGGTGGCTGGAACAACCCTGTACAGTCATCCTGATGGCTGTCAATCCCGGGCGGCACTCGCCTGTGGCAGAACCAAGGAGAACAGACATGAAGATCGGAATGATTGGCCTGGGTCGTATGGGCGCCAATATGGTGCGACGGCTGCAGGCCGCCGGACAGGAGTGCGTGGTCTATGACCGCTCCGACGCCGCCGTCGCGGTCATGGTGGAAGAGGGCAACGCGGGCGCCAACTCGCTGGTGGATCTTGTGCGGCAGCTCCCGCAGCCTCGGGCCGTGTGGCTGATGGTGCCGGCCGCGGTCGTCGATGGGGCCATCGCTGATCTCGCACCGCTGCTGGATCCGGGCGACACGATCATCGACGGAGGAAACTCCTACTATATCGATGACATTCGACGGGCCGCCGAGCTGTCCGAGCAGGGGCTCTTCTATGTCGATGTCGGCACCAGCGGTGGGACGATGGGACTCGAGCGCGGCTACTGCCAGATGATCGGTGGGCAGGATGAACCCGTGGCTCGCCTGCGGCCCATCTTCAGCGCGCTGGCCCCAGAAGAACGCTCAGCCCCGTCGACCCCGGGTCGCCAGGGCAAGGGCGGCACCGCGGCGCACGGCTTCCTGCACTGCGGCCCCTCTGGTGCAGGGCACTTCGTCAAGATGGTCCACAACGGCATCGAGTACGGGATCATGGCTGCCTATGCCGAGGGCTTCAATGTGCTGCGCCACGCCAACGTGGGGAAGGGGACCCGAGACCAGGACGCCGAGACGACCCCGCTGCGGCAACCGGATCACTATCAGTACGATCTCGACATCGGCGAGATCGCCGAGGTCTGGCGTCGGGGCAGCGTGATCTCCTCCTGGCTGCTGGACCTGACCGCGAGCGCCTTGCTGGAGCAGCCCGACCTGTCTGGCTTCGTCGGGCGGGTGTCGGACTCGGGCGAGGGGCGGTGGACGATCAAGGCGGCCATCGACGAATCGGTGCCGGTGCCGGTCCTCAGCTCGGCGCTGTTCGAACGCTTCTCCTCCCGCGGCGAGGCCGACTTTGCGGACAAGCTGCTGTCGGCGATGCGTCACGCCTTTGGCGGTCACAAGGAAAAAGCGTGAGCGGCCCACGACAGCGGCGCCAGGATCCTTCGTGAAGACCCAGGTGCTGCCGGATGCAGACGCGCTGGCCCGGCGGGCGGCGGCGATCATCGCCGAACAAGCCGTGATCGCCGTGCGGGCCCGTTCTCGCTTCATGGTGGCCTTCAGTGGGGGTCGGAGCCCTTGGCGGATGCTGGCTTTGCTGGCCGATATGCCGCTGCCATGGGCGCGCTTCCACGTGTTCCAGGTCGATGAGCGCGCCGTGCCCCTGGGTGATCCCGCGCGGAACCTTGGACGACTTCAGGCCGTCTTGCTCGACCGGGTGCCGATCCCCGCCGATCAAGTCTACGCCATGCCCGTCGACGATGTGGCCACCTTGCCTGCCGGCGCGGCGGACTACCAGGCCACGCTGCGCCGGGTCGCTGCGGACCCGCCCGTGCTGGACCTCGTTCACCTGGGTCTGGGTCCCGACGGTCACACGGCCTCGTTGGTGCCAGGGGACCCGGTACTCGACTTGAACGACGCCGATGTTGGCGTCTCTGGCCCGTACCAGGGCGCGCCTCGTATGACCCTGACTTTTCCGGTCCTCGCCCGCGCTCGACGGATCTTGTGGGTGGTGAGCGGTGCCAGCAAGTTGGCAGCTCTGGCGCGCCTTCGCGCTGGGGACCGGAGTATCCCGGCGGGCCGGCTGCCCTCGGCCCGTGCAGTCCTGCTGGCCGACCTCGCGGCGGTCGAAGGGTCGGCGGATTCCGCGGTGCCCGACTCGGTCCAGGGCGATAGCTAGCGTCTGCTTCCTCCTTCAAGGCATCCCATGACCCCGACGCAGAAACTCCACGACCTGGGCCAGAGCATCTGGCTGGACAACATCACGCGCGATCTGCTGGATTCGGGAACGCTCAAGCGGTACATCGACGAGCTGTCGGTGACCGGTCTGACCTCGAACCCGACCATCTTCGAGCGTGCCCTCGAACACAGCGCGGCCTATGACGACGCCATCCACCTGGGCGTGGCCGCGGGTCGTACCGATGAGACGCTGTTCTTCGACCTCGCGATCGATGACCTGCGCCGGGCGGCCGACCTGTTCCGGCCGGTTCACCAGCAGACAAATGGAGTCGATGGCTGGGTATCGCTCGAAGTCTCGCCGCTCTTGGCCTACGACACCGCGTCCACCCTGAAGGCCGCCACGGACATCTTCGCGCGCGCTGACCGCCCGAACCTACACATCAAGATCCCCGGCACACCGCAAGGGCTCCCGGCTATTGAAGAGGCCACCTTCGCAGGGGTTCCGGTCAACGTGACGCTGCTGTTCTCGCGTGAACAGTACCTCGCCGCCGCCGATGCCTGGCTGAGGGGTGTGGAGCGCCGCATCGAAGCGGGCCTGGATCCCGACGTGCGCTCGGTCGCCTCGATCTTCATCAGCCGCTGGGACGTGGCCGTGGGCAAGCGGGTCCCGGGTGACATGAAGAACCAGCTCGGGATCGCGATCGCACAACGGGCCTATGCCGCGGCTCGGATCGTACAGGCATCCCCCCGCTGGCAACGTGCCCAGAACGCTGGCGCGCGACCTCAGCGGGTGTTGTGGGCCAGCACCGGCACCAAGGACCCGACCGCGTCCGATACCCTGTATGTCAAGGCGCTGGCGGCGCCCTACACGGTGAACACGATCCCCGAGAAGACCCTGCTCGCCTTTGGGGACCACGGCCAACTCGGCGCGCCCATGGCCATCGACGGTGGCGACGCAGAGCCCGTCATCGCCAGGTACACCCAGGCGGGCATCGACGTACACGCCCTGGCGAACAAGCTCCAGCAGGATGGTGCCCAGAGCTTCGTGCGGTCCTGGAAAGCCATGCTGGCGCGAATGAGCCAGAAGACCAACGCGGCCGGGAACGCCACGTGACCTCACCTCTCTCGCCTGAAGCACGCCCGGCCTGGTCAGCGCTGGCCACACACTATGACATGATCGCGCCGCTGCACCTGCGCGATCTCTTTGCTCAGGATCCCCAGCGCGGTGAACGCCTCTGCCTGGAAGCCGCGGGGGTCTTCCTCGACTACTCCAAGAACCGGGTCACCGACCAGACCCTGGGCCTGCTCTTCCAGCTCGCTGCTCAGTCGGGGTTGCGCCAGCGTATCGATGCGATGTTCAGCGGTGAACGGATCAACCTCACCGAAGGGCGCCCGGTTCTGCACACGGCCTTGCGCGCGCCGCGTGGCGCCTCTGTCCTGGTGGACGGCGAAAACGTGGTGCCACAGGTCCACGAAGTGCTCGACCGGATGAGCGCCTTCTGCGATCAGGTTCGTGGTGGGGCCTGGAAGGGGCACACCGGCAAGCCCATCAAGAACGTGGTGAACGTGGGGATCGGCGGCTCGGATCTGGGACCGGCCATGGCCTACCAGGCGCTCCAGCACTTCGCTCGGCGGGACATGCGCTTCCGCTTCGTGTCCAATGTGGACGGCACGGACTTCGCCGAGGCGACCCGCGATCTCGACCCTGAACAGACCCTGTTCGTGATCGCGTCGAAGACCTTTACCACCCTGGAGACCATGACCAACGCCCACACGGCGCGGGCCTGGTCGCTGGCCGGCCTGGGGGGCGATCCACAGTCGGTCCAGCGACACTTCGTGGCCCTGTCCACCAACGCTGAAGCCGTGGCTGCCTTTGGCATCGACACGAAGCAGATGTTCGGCTTCTGGGACTGGGTGGGGGGGCGCTACTCGATGGACTCCGCCATCGGGCTCTCGACCATGCTGGCGGTGGGGCCGGGCGCATTCAAGGACATGCTGGCCGGCTTTCACGAGATGGACGAGCACTTTCGCACGGCGCCCTTCGATCGCAATCTGCCGGTGATCAAGGCGCTCTTGTCCATCTGGTACAACGACTTCTTCGGTGCCCAGACGGTGGCGGTGTTGCCCTACAGTCAGTACCTCAAGCGCTTCCCGGCCTATCTCCAGCAGCTCGCCATGGAGAGCAACGGCAAGCACATCCGGTTGGACGGATCGCGCGTGGACGTGGACACCAGTCCCATCTACTGGGGCGAGCCAGGGACCAACGGACAACACTCCTTCTACCAGCTCATCCACCAGGGCACACGCCTGATCCCAAGCGATTTCATCGCCTTCGCGCACAGCAACAACCCCCTGGGCAGGCACCACGACCTGCTGGTGGCCAATGTCTTCGCCCAGGCCGAGTCGCTGGCCTTTGGAAAGACGACCGCCCAGGTCGAAGCCGAAGGGACACCGGCCGCCTTGGTGCCGCACCGCGTGTTCGACGGGAATCGACCCAGCAATGTGTTGATGCTCGACCGCCTGACGCCCAAGGCCCTGGGCCGTCTGGTCGCCTTGTACGAGCACGATGTGTTCACCCAGGGTGTCATCTGGGGGATCGACTCCTTTGACCAGTGGGGCGTGGAGCTGGGCAAGGTGCTGGCTTCACGAATTGTGCCCGAGCTGGTGGACGAATCCACGCCGGATCTGTCGCATGACAGTTCGACCAACGCCCTCATTCGCCGCTACCGCGAGCTGAAACGGGCCGGCCATTGACGGGGACCTTCGACACCGACACACAGACACGATCACACAGCGATCGTGCCATTCTGGTGGGCTTGTACCCGGTCAACGCGTCGATCTCGCCCGAACTCAGCCTGAATGAACTGGACAGCCTGGTCACTGCGGCGCGCGGGACGGTGGTGGCGCGCGTCATCCAGCGACGGGGACGAGAGTCGGCCGAGGGGGGCGCGAATCGCCCGGTGGACCCGGCGACCTACATCGGTCGAGGCAAAGCGGAAGAGGTCGGGGACCTGGTGCGCCAGCACGACGCCGGCCTGGTGGTCTTCGACAACGAACTCTCGCCAGCCCAGATCCGCGAACTCGAGCGCCGCGTCGGCTGTCGCGTGATCGACCGCAGCGAGCTGATCCTGGACATCTTCGCGTCGCGGGCCCACAGCCGCGCCGCGATGCTTCAGGTGGAGCTGGCCATGCTGGAGTACACCGCGCCGCGCTTGCGCGGGATGTGGTCGCACCTGGAACGGCAGGCGGGCGGCGGGGGAGCGGCGTCGGGCGGGATCGGCACCCGCGGGCCGGGTGAGCAGCAGATCGAGATCGACCGACGCATCGTCCAGCGGCGGATCAGCCGCCTGAAGCTGGAGCTCGAGCGGGTCGTGAACAGGCGGGAGCGCCAAGTCCAGGCTCGGACCGGCCGGGTCTGGACGGTGGGCCTGGTGGGCTACACCAACGCCGGCAAGAGCACCCTGCTCAACACGCTGACCGGTGCGGACGCCTATGTGGCCGACCAACTCTTCGCGACCTTGGACACGGTCAGCCGTCGCTGGGCGGTGCGGCCGGGGGTGGACATCCCCTTGTCGGACACGGTGGGTTTCGTGCGCGACCTGCCCCACCACCTGGTAGCCAGCTTTCGCAGCACCCTGGCCGAAGCCCTGCACGCCGAATTGCTGCTGCACGTGGTCGACGCCAGCCATCTCGACGTCGCGGGACAGGTCGCGGCGGTGCGCGCCGTGCTGGACGATCTGGGCGTCGATCACGACCGCGTGATCGGGGTGCTCAACAAGGCGGACGTGGTGGCGGACCCGACGGTCCTGGTCGAGCTGCGGACGGCCTTCGCGCAGTCCGTGACGGTCAGCGCGCGTACCGGGCAGGGTCTCGACGATCTGGCCAAGCTGGTCATCGCCCGTCGCAGCCAGGACTGGACCGAGCTGGACGTGGTGATCCCCCACGACGCGGCGCGGGTGGCGTCCCTGGTCCACCAGCACGGCGATGTCATCAGCCAGGCGTGGGAGGACGACGGCTGGCATGCCCGGATCAGCATCCCTCGGGCGGTGTTGTGGCAGGTCGAGGGGTACCGGGTGGGGACCGCCTGATCCCCAGGTGAACAGTTGGTTGTCGGTTCGGGCTCAGTCGGGCTCAGTCGGGCTCTGCGCAGCAACGAAAGCCGATCTCGTAGAAGCGAAAGCCGTCGCCGTGTGTGGTCACGCTGCTCTGGCAGGTGCGCTGCTCGGCCCAGTAGCGACCCTTGAGATTGCCGTGGAATTCGGCGCTGCCGCCGTCGGCCCGCTGCGTCCACTCCTCGACATTCCCGACCAGGTCGAACACCCAGTCCCCGACGCAGCCAGCGTTATCGCCCGAGCCCTCGGCCTGGTACAAGGACAGGACGTGGGCGGCCGAGGCCGCTCCGCTGCTGCCGGTGGCGGTCGCGGCGGCCAGCAATTGGTCCAGGGTCTCGATGGCGTCGGTGTCCAGTCCCCAGGGCCAGTCGCTGAGCAGGCTTTGCTTGTAGGTGATCCAGGTCTCTTCATCGTTGCAGCGACCAGGGACTGATGTGTCTCCATAGGGGTAGGCGTAGCCCTGGGGCCCTTCGCAGGCCGCGGTCCACTCGTCGTCAGTACACAGGCGCTGGCCGCGAGCCGT
>JAADHA010000053.1:0-10635 GCA_013152105.1 Oligoflexia bacterium
GGTCGGGAAGGGCTCGTTCCAGTACAGCGCCGGATCGTCCCCATCCAAGCGTGCCGAGTCGATGAAGAGTCCACCGTGGTTGCGGGCCAGATAGTAGCACCCCGACTGGTCGAGGTAGAAGCGCCACCCGCTTGATCGGTCGGGATCGTCGGGGCTGGCCGACTCGAAGAGCACGGTAGCCTGAGCCGGCATATCAAGCCTTGCGAACATGGAATCCTCCGGTGAGCCCGCGTGGGCGCAGCCCCCCAAGACCAGCACCAGCGCCGTCAGCGCCAGCCGCCGTGGGTCAAGCATACTGCGGGCCGTTGGGGTCGGGGGTCGGGAAGTCGCCCACGTTGTGCAGGCTGGGATCGGGCGGGATCTCACGCGGCGTCTTGGCGCCGAACTCCCACTTCTTGTCGGTCGCTTCGCGCAGCGCCGCCAGGAAGGTCACGCCGTGTTCAGGTTGCACCGTCATGCCGCCAGACATGATCCGATCGTCACTTCCACGCGAGACCGTGTTGCCCAGATCCTGATCAACCATGCCGCTGTGCGACGGCGTACCCGCGCCGTATTCATCGTCCAGACCAAGCATATGGCCGGCTTCATGGACAGCGCCCACCTGGGTGCCACCGGGCTTGGGGGTCGGAGTCAGGTCTTCTGAGTCGAAGTTGCCATGGCCGGGGCTGCGCCCGATCCCGAAGATCCCCCCCGGGTCACCGCTGCTGACCGAGCTACGGTTGAATTCGCCCGTTGGAATCTTCAGGATGGTCATATTGTAGTGTGGGCTATTGTTGGACTCGACGAAATTGACCGTCACCGCGGCTGACAGATCTTCCCACCAGTCCTCTTGACAGTGGAAGGTGTGGTTCCCCGACCAGGTCGACGTGCACTGGGCCAACCATTTCTGCTTCCAGGCGTCCTGGGATGCCTGGTCCCAGGTGACATCGGCCGCTGTCGCCCCCGCATAGTCCGCCACCTTGCCGTCCTCGAAGGTGAAGGCGCAGCGCACCGTGATGGTCAATGCGCCAGCCGTGTACGCTGCGTCGAACATCCCGATCTTGGTCGTGGATTGGAAGTCTTCTGCCTTGTGGGGCTCAGCCAGGAAGTCCCGCTTGTCTTCCAAGGCGTCCTGGTAGTCCTCCCAGGCGTCCAATTCCGCTTCGTTTTCACGAATATCGAGGGCATCACCGACGGCGTTTCCGATGGCACTTCCGATGTCGGTCAGCCAGTTGGCCTGGACACGGCCAGTGGCACCGGCCCGGACCTGCGCGTTCTGACCACGCGCGGCCGCCTGGCCCGCCAGGTCGGCGTCGCGCTCGGCCGAATCGCCCGGCTGGCTGGTCGATGCGGCCCCGGGTCCGCTCTGCCGCTGCTGCACCACGTGGGCCAATTCGTGCCCCACAACGTCCGGCGAAGGACGCGAGTCCGCGAATCGAAGCTGTTCCCCTTCGGCGGCGGCACCCATGCCCAGACCACCGAGCTGGCCGTCGCCGAGAATGGCCTGAACGCCTGAGAAATCCTGGCCAAATGCCTGTTCCATCTGGCCCTTGAACGGCACAGAAGTGCCGCCGCCCTTGGACCCGAGCTGCGGCAACTCGGAGAGAAAAGAGTTCCCCAGACGGTCTTGGCGAGACGATCCGCCCGCAAGCGATCCGCCATCGTTCTGCACGCCCCCAGAGGGTCTCCGGTCACGAGCGCGATCACGCCGACGACTACGACTTTGAGACACGGTCTACCTCCCTGTGCTTGGCACATCCAGGTTATTTGCGCTGGCCACAGGCTGTCAAGTAGGACCGTACCCAGGACCTGCCCCAACGCTGAGCGCCGTTGGAGCCGTACCGCAGCCCACTACTGAGCGCGACCCCACGGAGGCCCGACGAAGCTCTGTACCAGGTGAGCGACCAGCAGCCTCACCTTGGGGCTCAGGTGCCGTCGGTGGGGGTAGACGGCGAACAACGCGCCATCCCAGGTCGCCCAGTCCAGAAAGAGCTGCACCAGTCGTCCCGCCCGCAGCGCGTCGTAGACCTCAAAGTCCGGCTGGTAGCAGATCCCAAGCCCCGCCTCGGCTGCGGCCACCAGGGCCGCGCCGCTGTCGCTGACCAGGCGCGCATCTACGCTCACTGAGACCTCGCCCTGGTCACCGCGAAACCACCAGCTCGGCATGGTCCGCCGCACGGCGTAGTCCAGACAGGTGTGCCCGCTGAGCTGGCTGGGGTGGGTCGGCGTGCCCACGCGCAACAGGTACGCTGGGCTGGCCACGACCACGCCGGTGATCGGCGCCAGCCGTCGGGCCACCAGGGCCGAGTCTTCCAGACTTCCGCCGCGGATTGCCAGATCGAAGCCGTCCGCGACGACATCGATCATGCGCTCGCTGAAGCTGACCTCGACCCGGAGACCGGGCCAACGCTCCATGAATTCATGCAACGCCGGTTGCAGCCAGCGCAGGCCAAAGGACTGGGGCGCGGCGAGGCGCAGCGTGCCACGAGGTTGAGCCTGCAAAGCCGCGACTGCACGCTCGGCTCCAGCCAGGCCTTCGAGAAGCGGCGCGACCTGCTCGTGGTAGGCCCGACCGGCGTCGGTCAGGGAACGCCGTCGGGTCGTGCGGTCCAACAGTCGCACGCCGAGCTGATCCTCGAGCGCGCGCAGGCGCCGACTGACGTAGGACTTGGACAGGTTCAGCGAGGCCGCAGCAGCCGTGAAGGTGCCGCCGTCGACCACGGCCACGAAGATTTCGATGTCGGAGAGGCGCGCCATTGTGAACCCAGTGTACACAACCTGGGCTCAGAGAGGTGGCTACCCATCTTGGCTCAGCAGTCTACATCTATTGCGACGGGAGCACCCTCCCGCTCACCCATCCCGCTCACCCACTGGAGCCCTCGCATGAACCGCATCCTGACCCTCTCCGCAGCTAGCCTCCTGCTCTCCGCCTCGGCCTCGGCCGCCACCTGGCAGATCGACACCGCTCACAGCCACCTCGGCTTCAAGGTCCGCCACATGACGGTGAGCTGGGTCGATGGCGAGTTCCACGACTTCTCGGGCACCGTCGAGTACGACCCCGCCAAGCCCGACGCCACGACGGCCAACATCACCGCACAGATGGCCTCCATCGACACCGATCAGCCCAAGCGCGACGCCCACCTGATCAGCCCCGACTTCTTCGACGCCACCAAGTACCCGACGATGACCTTCACGAGCAGCAAGGTCCAGAGCGCGGCAGGCGACACCCTGCAGGTCACCGGTGACCTGACCATGCACGGCGTGACCAAGCCGGTGGTCCTCCAGGTCGAGGGACTGGGCCAGCCCGTCGCCGACCCCTGGGGCAACTATCGCGTCGGCGCCACGGTCACGGGCACCATCAACCGCCAGGACTTCGGCGTGTCCTGGAACGACACCCTGGACTCTGGCGGTGTCGTCGTCGGTGACGACGTGAAGCTGGTGATCGAGGTCGAGCTGACCCGGCCCATCGACGACAGCGCCAAGCACTGAGGCTGCGGTTTATAGCGACGCTGGCAAGGGCGCGACGCGGTCTGAAAATGTCGTTTAATTTCACACACCGCGTCGGACATCGGCGGTAACGTGCAGGCAGTCACCAAGGCTGGCCTGCACCCGTCTCTTCCGTCCGTCAACCGCGTCAAGCTCCGCTTGAGCTTGAGCTGGAGCACATCATGGTGTCTCGTACCCTCAGCCAGTTGGGTCTCCTCAGCCTGACCGTCCTCACGCTCTCCTGTGTGAAGCCCCCGCCAGGCGACAGCGGCACGACCGGCGGCACCACCGATGGCGGCGCGACCGTGGACAGCGGAACGACGGACGCCGGCACCACCGACGCCGGCACCACCGACGGCGGCACCACCGACGGCGGCACGGTGGATCTGTCGATCTCCGGCAAGATCAACGGCACGGTCCGGGTCCAGCTCTACACCGACGGAACGGACGGCGAACGCACCTACATCGCCTGGGAAGACACGCAGTTCGGCGACGATTTCCCATTCGGGGCGATCTTCGTCACGTCCACCCAGGACGATGGGGACGGGGGGCTGTACTACCGCGGAGACGACACGATCTTGGAGCCCTCCATCGCGGGCGACCCCTACAGCCTCTCCGTCACGCTGCCCACCGGCGGTCCGGTGCGTGTCTACGCCACCTTGGACCTCTATGCTGACGGAATCCTGTCGACCTTCGAACCCATCGGCATCTACCCTCTCGAACTCGAACTGACCGACGGAGACGCGCTGGACGACAAGGACATCACCATCCTTGTCGACTACGACAGCGCCTATTCATGGTGGCTAAGTAGCGGCGGCGGCGGCAGTGGCGGCAACGGCGGAGGCGGCGGCGGCGGCGGCGGCACCAGCGGCTGCGACAACCCGGTGGCCATGTCGGGGATCGCCATGACCTCCAGCCCCTGGAAGTCCGGCGACTTCGCGGTGATGCTCTACGACACCAACAACGAGGGGCCCTACTACTACGACCGCTCCTTGCCGACCGCGACCGACTCGGGCGCGCAGATGGACTTCTCCATCTCCACCTGCGGACCGCTGGGCGTCATGAACGTGCTCGGCGCCTGGGACAGCAACGGCAACACCCTCATCGACCCGGCCGACACCTGGGGCGAATATGTCACCGAGCCCGACGTGTCCGGCAACCCGCTGGACATCGACACCGCGGACACCAGCGATATGTTGGTGCAGATCCCCCTGGGCGACGGGCGTCCCAACCTGGGCATCGTGCCCTTCGTCAGCTTGCAGGGCCACGTCACCTTCGGCGGCACCAGCTTCGACAAGCTGCCAACCGACAGCGTGGTGTACCTGACCGCCCTGCTCTACCGGCCCGAAGGCGACATCGCTATCGCCACCCTGTCCGACGAAGCCTACGACAGCGCGACGTGGACCAGCGTCGACTATGCGGGCACATCCTCGCTTCCATTCACCCTGTGGGTACCTGGCGACACGGTCGTGTACCTGTGGGCCTATGTCGACGAGGGCCCCAAGCCCGACGGCCTGGTCAACACAGCCGGCGAGATCGTCGGATCGGGCGGCGGGGACATCACCGGCCGCATGGACATCGGCACCAGCTCGATCCCCGACCTGACGGTCGACCTGGGCTACGGGCGCTGAGCCAAGGCCATCAGATCACCGTTGATCTGGCGCCCGCTGGCCACGACCCCTGGAAGATCCAGGCGGCAATGGACATAGATCCGGGCGCCTGTGCAGCGACTCTACGCGAAACTGGCACTGCTGCTTGATCGGCAGGGCGCCATCACAAGATCCCTTGCCTGCGCAGGCGACCAAGGCCGCGACCCACGACCCGATCGTTCCAGGATAGCGGCTGGTGCGGGCCGCGATCGCCGCGATCTCCGGCTCGCTGGGGGATCTGTCCAACCACCGCTGCATCGCATGGCCCACGCAATCCGAAGCGTACTTTCCGCCCCATCGCTCGCAGCGAGTGACTTCGGCCATCACATCACCAGACGCAGAGTCATCGAGCAGCTCCAACTTGCACTCGGAATTGTTGCCGCATGCCCAGCGGAGTTCCTCGAGGTCCATGGATGGATGCCCGACATCCATCACCCACGAGGCCCGACACTGGTCCTCAAAGGACCCCGCGAGCGGGCAGAAGCGCGCGACCTCGGCTACCGAGGAAAACGTAGTGGCGAGCTGGTAGATACAGTAGCCAAAGATATCCGGGGAGTCCTGGTATTGGCCACAGCTCGCGATCCGATCGGGTAGTGGCGCCACAACAGCTTGTGGTCCCGAAGCGCAGCCAATCAGCGCCGCAAGTGCGCCGCTGTGAGCTGCTGCGTGCAGTATTGATAGTCGCGGTCCACGAGCAGGTCGCACAGGGCCCGACCGTCCTTCAACGCGATCTGGTTGTTGTGCGCCGAGACCCAACTCGACACGGCAGCCCCCTGAACCATGGGATCGACTATCTGCTGCGCATCCGCGACGACCGTGTTGATGGCGCTTGGCGGCAGGAGCTTGATGTCGTCGAAATAGCACAGGTCACGCTCCGAACCAGGGGCCAGATCCGCACAAGTCTTGGCATGAGCATTACATGAACAGATCAACCCAATCACGACCAACGCTGGGCCCCAATTCCTGCTTGCAAGACACGGCCGGACGGTCCAGAAGGCGTAGCGAGGCACCATTGAGATTCATAGCCTGTGACCGGTGCTCATGACGAGATCTCCACGGGCTATCTTGGCCCCCATGCGAACCAGACTGGCCATCCCTGCCCTACCAGAGGACCCGCGCGCGATGCTTCTGGGCTTGCCGATGGTGGCCGTGATGGCGGTCCTCGCGCGCGCCACCCTCCTGGCCCGCCCGCTGGGCGACCTCGACGGCCTGACCATCCCCGACGACGCCTACTACTGCCTGGACCTGGCTCGCAACATCGCACTGGGCGCCGGCGCCAGCTACGGCGGCGTACCCACCAACGGCTTCCAGCCTCTCTATGTCCTACTGCTAACGCCGTTTTTCCTGCTGACCGGCGACAACCCATTGCTGCCGCTGCGATTGGCCCTGGGCCTGCTCTGCCTGCTCGACCTGTTCAGCTTGGTGCTGATCGTGTCGCTGGTCCGGCGGCACTCGACCCATGCCTGGGCCCCCCTGGCGGCGGGAGGGGCGTGGGCCCTGTCACCCTATGTGCTCGAGACCGCCACCAACGGCATGGAGACCGCGCTCGCGACCCTGCTGATGCTGGCGCTGCTCTGGACCTGGGACCGCGCCCTACGCGGCCCCACCGGCATCAGCGCGCGCACCGGCGTCGGCGTGGGCCTGTTGGCCGGGCTCGCGGTGCTGGGCCGAATCGACGCCACCCTGGTCGGCCCCGCGCTGGCCCTCGATCTGGGTCTCACCCTGCGGGCCCGACAGGCTCCCACCAAGACGGCCGTGCGTTTCTGCGCCACGGCCATCGCCAGCGCCAGCCTGGTCCTTGCACCATGGCTGGCCTGGTCGTGGACCCAGACCGGCATGCTCTTTCCCGTGAGCGGGCGGGCCGTGCGCTTCATGTCCCTGGCCCCGGTTCGTCACGCTCCCACCTGGGCCAACTGGTACCGCCCGATGCTGGAAACCGGTGCGGACGCAGCGCTCACCCTCAACGCCAATATGCTGATCCCCCTCGCCATCATCGGGCTGGCCCTGCTCTTCACCCGAAGAGGCACCGGCCGACCCACGGGCGGCCCACTGTTGCGAAACCTGGTCCTGCTGTCGGCCACGACCTTCCTGGCCTACACCCTCTACATCTTCGGACCCTGGTTCTTCCGTCGCTACCTGTTTCCCTTGGCCCCAGCGTCGTGCATCGCCCTGGGCCTGGGCTTGGACGCGCTGCTGGGACGCATCGCCAACAAGGACCGCCGTCGAAGCGTCGGACTGGTCGCTGTGGTCGCCATCGTCGCCGCCCAGCTAGGAGACCCCGCCTTTGCACGCCTCTACACGCGGTCCGGCGGGGCCGATCTCGGGTACATGGATGTGGGGATGTGGGTGAGGGGCCACTTCCCACCTGGCACCGTCATCGGCGCTGCCCAGTCGGGAGCCATCAGCTACCTGGCCCCGGGTCTGACCGTGGTCAACCTGGACGGAGTGGTGAGCCAGGCCAGCTTCCGCGCCCTGCAGGAGCGGCGCCAGGGGGCCTGGATCGACGCTCAGGGCGTACAGTATATCGTCGGGATGAAGCCGAACTTCGTGTTCTTGCGCGACCATGCCCCCGACCTCAGCACCGACCGCCTGGTCTCCCAGGGCCGCATCCCTGGCGTGCGCTCGCTTTACCAGGACTGGTTTGTGGTCCAGGTCTTGCCGCCCGGTTCGCACCCCTCACCCTGACTGGTCGACTTCAGTGCGGGGTGAGGCATCGGCGCAGGTGACGTGGACCCCATGGCGCAGGCCATCGCCCGCCATGCGCCAGGGCCCGCGCCCCGGTACGCTCAGGCGCTCAGGCGCTCAGACGCGCCCGCGCCAGGTCCGCCTGGTACTCGGCCTCGCGCCAGGCGTCCGTGTCCTGCTGCGAGAGCGCCAACGCGGCCTCGGCGGTCACCAGGTCCTGCTGGGCTTGCGCCTTGTCGACATCTGTCGCTGGCTGGACCTGATCTACCAGCAGCGTCACACCCAGCGGCGTCACCTCGGCAAAGCCAGGGCCAACGATCAGGTCCGGCTGTTCAAGGTGTGGGCCAGACACCCGCACCACACCCGCGCGAGTGACGGCCAGCAGCATGGCGTGCCCGTCCAAGACGCCCAGTTCGCCCTGGGCACCGGGGAGCTGGATCTCTGTGACCTCACCGGTCCATGCCAGACCGGTAGGCGTGACGATCTCGACATTGAGCATGACTCAGCTTTCCTTGGCCAGGTCCTTGGCCTTGGCCAGGACGTCCTCGATGGTGCCGACCATGTAGAAGGCCTGCTCGGGTAGATCGTCGTGCTTGCCCTCCAGGATCTCTCGGAAGGACCGAACCGTGTCTTCCTTGGAGCAGTAGATGCCCGGCGATCCGGTGAACTGCTCGGCCACGAAGAAGGGCTGGCTCAAGAACTTCTGGATCTTGCGCGCCCGGGCCACCAGGGCCTTGTCTTCATCGGACAGCTCGTCCATGCCCAGGATGGCGATGATGTCCTGGAGATCCTTGTAGCGCTGCAGCACACGCTGGACTTCCCGCGCTGTGTCGTAGTGTTCCTGGCCGACGACGTCGGGAGACAGGATGCGGCTGTTGGAGTCCAGCGGGTCCACGGCCGGGTAGATGCCCAGCTCGGAGATCTTGCGGTTGAGCACCGTGGTCGCGTCGAGGTGAGCGAAGGTCGTGGCAGGGGCCGGGTCGGTGAGGTCGTCAGCGGGGACATAGACCGCCTGGACCGACGTGATGGACCCCTTGGTCGTCGTCGTGATGCGCTCTTGCAGTTCGCCCATCTCGGTACCCAGGGTCGGCTGGTAGCCAACCGCCGAGGGGATGCGGCCCAACAGCGCCGAGACCTCGGACCCGGCCTGGGTGAACCGGAAGATGTTGTCGATGAACAACAACACGTCCTGGCCCTCGACATCGCGGAAGTACTCCGCCACGGTCAGCGCGGACAGGGCCACGCGAGCACGAGCGCCAGGGGGTTCATTCATCTGGCCGAAGATGAGCGCGACGCGAGAGCCCTCGGTCTTGACCTTGGGCAGGCCGCGATCATCCAGCGCCAGGTGGCCTTGCTCGTCCTTTTCGCAGGCGATGACCCCCGACTCCATCATCTCGAACCAGAGGTCGTTGCCCTCGCGGGTGCGTTCACCGACCCCGCCAAAGACCGAGAAGCCACCGTGCTTGATGCCGACGTTGTTGATCAGCTCTTGGATGAGCACGGTCTTGCCGACGCCAGCGCCGCCAAACAGGCCGATCTTGCCGCCGCGAGCATAGGGGGCGATGAGGTCCACCACCTTGATCCCGGTCTCGAACATCTCAACCTGGGTGCTCTGCTCCACCAGCGGTGGGGGCAAACGATGGATCGAGCGGGTCTCGGTCGCGCCGATCGGACCCAGGTCGTCGACCGGCTGGCCGATGACGTTCAGGATGCGGCCCAGCACTTGCTTGCCGACCGGCATCGTGATGGGCTGACCCGTGTCCTTGACCACCTGGCCTCGGTGCAGGCCATCGGTCGTGTCCATCGAGATGCAGCGCACGGTGTTCTCGCCCAAGTGCTGCGACACTTCGACAACCAGGTTGTCTTCGGTGTCGTCGATGAAGGGATTGGACAGCACCAGCGCGTGGAGAATGTTCGGTAGATGACCCGCGGGAAACTCCACGTCGACGACGGGTCCCGTGACCTGGACGACCTTTCCGGTGTTCATGGGGGCTCCAGTGAGAATGCGAGAGGGGATGGGGATGAGCGGAGAGCGGAGAGCGGAGAGCGGAGAGCGGAGAGCTTGGGCCTTACAGGGCTTCAGCACCCGAGACGATCTCAGAGAGTTCGGTCGTGATGGCTGCCTGACGAGCCCGGTTGTACTGCAGCGACAGCGAGTCGATGAGCTCACCGGCGTTGCGAGTGGCGTTGTCCATCGCGGTCATGCGAGCGGCCTGCTCACCAGCCTGGGTCTCGAGAAAAGCCTGCTGGATCCGCGTGCGCAAGGCCATCGGGAGGAGGCTGGAGAGGATCTCCTGGCCGCCCGGTTCATAGAGGTACTCGGTGCAGGGATTGGCGACCCCGAGTTTCTCCATCATGTGGGTCGCCTCGGCAGCAGGCCCCGAGTCCCCAAGAGCAGCCGCATCGTCGTCCAGCTTCATGGGAAGGAGCTGTTCGAAGCGGGGTATCTGGGTCATGGCCGACTTGTATTCGTTGAAGGCCAGCATGACCTTCTCAAAGCGGGAGTCGTCCAGGTCGGCCACAAGGCGAGCCGCGAGTTGCCGCGCCAGATCCGGGTAGCTGGCCGGGTCGATGTCGATGGCCACCGTCTCCACATCGTAGTCGCGGTGCTTGAAGTACCCGATGCCCTTCTTGCCAAAACCCAGGATCTTGACGTTCTTGCCCGACCGAAGCAAGGGATCGATCTGTGCCTGGGTACGCTTGGAGATCTGGTTGTTGAAGCCCCCACACAGCCCTCGATCGCTGGTCATCAACACGACGAGCACATCGGTGTCATTGTCCGGCACGGTGAGCAAGGGGTGCTCGACATCGGCGGCCGCCTGCGCCACACGCGAGA
>JAADHA010000053.1:10647-18050 GCA_013152105.1 Oligoflexia bacterium
GATCGCTGGTAAGGCTTGGCGGCCACAGCCGCTTGAGTCGCCTTGCGCAGCTTGGCGCCGGCGACGAGCTTCATCGCGCGGGTGATCTGCCGGGTGTTCTTGACTGAGCCGATTCGGCGCCGGATGTCACGGAGAGAGGCCATGGCCGGTGCTCCTGGGGGCGAGTTTGGTGGCGCTTACTTCCAGGAAGCCCGGAAGCTCTTGATGGCGGCCACGACCCGATCCTGCAGGTCGCTCTTCTTGAAGGTGCCCCGGGTCACGATCTCGGTGAGCAGATCGGCCTGGTTCTTCTCGAAGTGCGTGGTGAGATCCACGATGAAGCGAGGCACATCGTCCACGTCGATGTCATCGCAAGTACCGCTGGTACCTGCCACCAGGTGCACGATCTGCATCTGGACCTTCAAGGGGCTGTACTGGCCTTGCTTGAGGATCTCGACCAGGCGGGCGCCTCGGGTGAGCTGCTGCTGGGTCGCTGCGTCCAGGTCCGAACCGAACTGGGCGAAGGCCTGCAGCTCGCGGTACTGGGCCAGGTCCAGCCGCAGCGAACCAGCGACTTCCTTCATGGCCTTGAGTTGGGCCGATCCGCCGACGCGGGACACCGAGATACCGACGTTCACCGCGGGTCGAACGCCCTGGTAGAACAGGTCGCTCTCCAGGAAGATCTGACCATCGGTGATCGAGATGACGTTGGTCGGGATGTATGCCGACACATCACCAGCCTGGGTCTCGATGATGGGCAAGGCGGTCAGCGAGCCGCCCCCATCGCGGTCCGACATCTTGGCGGCCCGTTCGAGCAACCGGGAGTGAACGTAGAAGACATCACCGGGGTACGCTTCGCGGCCCGGCGGGCGCCGCAGCAGCAGCGAGAGCTGGCGATACGCCGTCGCCTGCTTGGACAGGTCGTCGTAGACGCAGAGCGCGTGCTGACCACTGTCACGGAAGTACTCACCGATCGTGCAGCCGGTGTAGGGCGCCAGGAACTGCAAGGGAGCCGGGTCAGCGGCCGACGCCGCGACGACGCAGGTGAACTCCATCGCGCCCATGTCTTCCAGCTTCTTGACGACCTGGGCGACGGTCGACATCTTCTGGCCGATGGCGACGTAGATGCAGTGCATCTTGCGCTTGGGATCGTCCTTGAAGACCTTTTGGTTGATGATCGCGTCGACCGCGACCGCCGTCTTGCCGGTCTGGCGGTCGCCGATGATCAGCTCGCGCTGCCCCCGGCCGATGGGGATCATCGAGTCGATGGCCTTGAGGCCGGTCTGCATCGGCTGGTGAACGCTTTTGCGCTTGATGATGCCCGGCGCCTTCAGTTCGACCGGACGCCGCTCGGTGCTTTCAATCGGGCCCTTTCCGTCGATGGGGTTTCCCAGGCCATCGACGACCCGACCCATCAGCCCCGGGCCAACCGGGACCGACACGATCTCGCCGGTTCGCTTGACGACATCGCCTTCCTTGATGCCCGTGTCCGAGCCGAAGATGGCGGCGCCGACGTTGTCCTCTTCCAGGTTGAGCACCATGCCCTTGAGCCCGCCGGGGAAGTCCAGCAGTTCACCGGCCATGGCGTTCTGCAAGCCGTAGAGGCGAGCGATGCCGTCACCAACCGACAGCACCGTGCCGGTCTCGGAGACTTGGACGCGAGCTTCATAATTCTTGATTTGATCCCTGAGGATCTGACTGATCTCTTCCGCGCGGAGGGACATCGCTGCGCTCCTGAGAACGAATGACAGGGGAGTGAAAAGGGAGGAGTGAGGGGCGCGGTCCCAGCGGTCCGCTGAGTGGTCTCAGGCCTGGGCCACGGGACGCAGCATGGCGTCTCGCATCGACGAGAGGCGCGCACGCACGCTGGCGTCGAAGACGGTGTCGCCCAAGCGGACGACCATGCCGCCCATGATATCGGGGTCCACGCGCTGTTCGAGGATGACATGCTTGCCGGTAGTGCCTTCGAGCGTGGCCCGCACTTGACCCAATATGGCGGGGGTGAGCGGGCGAGCCGTCGTGACAGAGCAGCGCCGCCAGGTCGTCGGCCATATCGCCATAGGCACGGTAGATATCAGCCAGGTGCTCGAAGCGATTCTTGTCGACCAGCAGCTTCAGGAAGTTCTTCACGACCCGGTGCAAGGACAAGCCGTCGAGCACCCGAATGAGGACGGCCCGGCGTTCAAGCGTCGTGATGCCCGGGTTGCCGAGTACGCTGCCCAGCAAGCCGTCTTCCTGGTTGATGAGGTCGAGAAAAGAGCCCAGGTCCGCGCCGAACTTGTCCGTCAGGCCGGCATCCTGGCCAAGCCCGACCAACGCGCGGGCGTAGCGACGAGCCAAAGATCCATCAGACATGGGTGACCTCGGCGTCGATCTCAGAGAAGAACTCGTTGGCCAGACGGATGTCGTCCTGTGGGCCGACATTGGCGACGATGCGCTGCTCGGCCAGCTTCACCGCCAGGGCGACCGCGTCCCGGCGCAGCGACATTCTGGCCCGGGCGGTCTCGCTGTGAATCGTTCGCAGCGCGGCTTCGCGCAGGCGTTCGCCGTCCCGGTCGGCGCGCTCGAGGATGGCCAGGCGCTCGGCCTCGGCCTGCTTTTCCGCGTCCGCCTTCATCTCAACCAAGCGCTCTTCGAAGCCGGCCAAGCGCCACTCCAATTCCTCGAAGCGCTCACGGGCTTCCTTGCGAAGGCGGTTGCTCTCGTCGATATCGCGCTTGATCTCAGACGTTCGGTCGCGCATGCCGTCGCGGATCTTGCGCCCCGCGAAGTAGCCGATGACCCCAAGCAGCAACAGCAGGTTGAACACGTGAAACCCGAGGCCGGTCCACGGGATGGCACCCTGGGCTTCTTCGCCTGCGGCAGCGGCAGCGCCAGCGGCATGTTCTGCCGCCAAGGCCAGATCGGGTACCGTCAGGGCGACCCCGGCGAAACCGACAGCCATGGCCAACGCGAGCGTGCGGTGCTTCATTGGATCACCCCACCAACAGGTCGCGGCCAAGCACCCGACCAGCGATTTCTTCCGACAGCTCGCGAGCGGTCTGCTCTACACTTTCTGAGGCGGCCCGACGCTCGGCGTCGATGTCCGCCACGGCGGCCTTGACCAAGGCGTCCGCGTCGGCACGAGCCGCGGCCATGCGCTCGGCCGCGGTGGCCTGGGCGTCATGGCGACAGTCCGTGCAGTGGTCGACGACCTGGGCGCGGGCATCTTCCATGCGAGCGTCGTACTTCGAGACCTTTTCGGCGATGCGTTCCTGCAGCGCGTCCGCTTCTTCCCGCCCCCCAACACGCGCCTTGTCGCGGTCGTCCAGGTACTCCAGCATCGGCTTGAAGATGATGAAGTGCAGGGCCGCAAGCGTCAGCAGAAAAGGAATCAACTGCAGGGCCACGACCAGGGGATCGGGAATGATCTGCATGAACAGCTCGGCAGGTTGGCCCCATCGCGTCGCCCACCAGTGAAGGCAGTGCGCACACTTGAGGCAGCGTGAAGGCGGCCGGGGTATCCCAGGTCCACAGCCGAGGCAACCGCGCCGGCGTCCTGACGCGGGGGCTCAGAAAGCCAGGTCCAGGGTGAGCGCTGGCTCGAGGGTCGCCAGGGTGGACACGGTCTTGTAGCCCTCGCCGACTTCCTGACTGCGCTGGACCACCAGCAGGCCACGCAGGCCCACGCAGGCCCCGAGCGAAAAGCAGGCCTCAGCACCCCCGCCCACCCGAAACCCGACCGCGCCGATCCGAGCCCGGTCGCCCCCAGCCTCGCTGTCCTGCACCGTCTGTTCGTCGGCGGTCCACGACGTGTCGGCCCGTCGGGCCGAGGGGATCACCGCGTAGCCACCACCCTGAAGATAGGGCGAGACCGAGGGAGCGCTGTCATCGCCGGGCAAGACCCGTCGGCGCAGGTAACGGCGGTAGTCCGCCCCCAGACGCAGCCCCATGACGTACTGGGCCGCCTCGGACACGACGGCCCCGTCCCCGTCATAGGTGATGTCGGTGGTGCCCAGGCGCCCCAGACCCAGGTCCAACAGCACGGCGTCGGTGGCGGTGGTCACGCCCAGGTGCAGCGCGAGCGGCGGAGCCAGCATGCCGTCCGTGGCCGCCACCAATGTGCCCGAGAGCTGACCGGCGTCCACCCAGGCCAGATCGGACCGTCCCAAGGGAGTCCAGTCGACCCCCACAGTGCCGTGCCAGGGGCCAGCCAGAGCGGGGGAGAGAACGACCAGGAGCGCGGTGATCATTGAGAACATGGCGCTCTCTATCCAGCCGGCGGCGGGGCCGTCGGTCACGGCCAACGCAGGCGGATAAGCTGTGTGCATGTACATCACCGCCATCGAGATCAAGGGCATGCGCGATCTGCCCCACCTGTCGCTCCACGACCTGGATCGCGTGGTCAGGGTTGCGGGTCCGACACCGGCCGCGACCGCGCTGGGCGATGGGCTGGAGCTGTTCTTCGCGGCCTTCTCGGCCCAAGCCCTCGAGCGCTTCCTGCGCCGAGTCGAGCTGCTCCAGCCGGAAGAGGCCCCCGAGATCATCGGCGATCCCCATCCCGTTCAGGCCAGTTGGCAAGACCGCAAGGCCGCCGAGATGCAGGTCACGCAAGGTCAGCGCAGTCGCATCGTGACGGTCGAGCTGCGGCTGGATCCGCCGCTGTTTCGCACCCTCTCGGATCAGGCTGCCCGCGAACCACGCATGGTCGCGGCCCTGGCTTCGGGCGGGACCGTCCGGATCACGGTCGGCGCGCTGCTGGCGACCAGCATGGACGCGCTCTCCCTGACCCTGACCGGCTTCCAGGTCGGCGACAAGCGCTTCGCGACGGCCGAAGGCGAACGACCCGCCTGGCTCAAGAACTTCCTGCTCGCCCTGACCCACCGCTTCCACCGCGCCGACGAACGCCCCGCCGAAGCCCTCGCCCAGCAAGTCACGGAGTTGGCCCTCTCTCGGGATCGCCACGCGGACTTCCTGGGCTGGCAGCACACTCTCGCCGACTCCATCGGGCTGGTCCGCCCCGCCCTCGGCCCAGGGGGACAGCCCACCCTGGTGGCTGATGATCTGCCGCTGCGACGCCACGGGCCCGTGGCACTGCGACGCGCACGGCTGGCCGCGGATGCCTGGCTGGACCCCTGCGATGTGCTGTGGGTCGACGACGGTCCCGCTTGGATCGACGACGCGGTGGCCGGCGACGACTCGCCCCTGGAACAGGTCTTTCGGGTGTGCGCCGACGGCACCATCGACCCGACCCCTGCCGAGGACTCACCACTCACCCTGCGCCACCCTGGGCGCCACCGGTGAGCAAAGAGGTGAGCAAGGAAGAGACGCCCCAGCCCGAGCGCACGATCCCCCTGGCGAAAGCCGCGATCTGCCACCGCTGCGGAGGCGACAAGCGCGGTCCCTTCGTGCCCTGCAAGGCCTGTGGCTACACGCCGGCGGGGGTCGACCGACAGGTGGCGTGGCTGTTCAGCGAGCACCATCTGGACCCGACCGAGCTGACCGAGGCGGCCCGGCGCTTGCGGGCCGGAGACCCCCCCGAACCACCCAGAAGCCTGGTGGAACACGCCCGCGTCCAGATGGGTGCGGCGCCGCTCGGCACGGACGCTCGCCGCCGACTCACGACCCGCCAGCTCTTGGGCGTGACCCTGGCCAACGTCGTGCTGACCCCCCTGGTGGGGCTGGCTGTGTGGTGGGGGCTGCAAGAAGAGCGGCCGGTCGCTTCGCACCAGATCCTGCGCGTGACCCTACCAGTGGCCATCGGTGAAGCCCTGGCCTGGCTGCTGTTGATCGCCAGTTGGCGGCTGCGCTGAGCCAAGCCCTCAGGGCACGTCCATGCGCGAGAAGCGGTACCAGGCCCCACCAAAACCGACCAGCAAGACCACGGCCATTCCCACAAAGGACCACGGGTCCCAGTCGCCGGTCCAGCCCTCCCAACAGGCCAAGGCATTGCCAGGCAGGACGTGGGAGACCGAGTCCGCCCAGGTCGCTCCCATCCAGCTCATGCCCTTGAACATGACGCGCAGGCCCATATCGCCCATCAGCAGCAGCATCATCGACACGATGACGCCGCCGACGCTGCGCACAAAGGTGCTGGCCAGCAACCCCAGCGCGATCAGCCCCAAGTCCGACAACAGGCTGGCGCCATAGCCAAGCAGCACATTGCCCAACCCGGTCGGTCCATCCATTCCGAACAGGGCGACCCCGCCCGCGATGGCCGGAACCAGCGTCAACACCAAGGTGAGCGCCGCAAGGCTGAGCAAGACCAGGGTCTTGCTGGCCAGGATCCACCACCGCGGAACCGGCCGCACCATGACCTCGCGCAGGGTCTGGTCGCCGATCTCACCCGCGAAGCTGGCGGCGGTCGCCAACAGCAAGACCAGGGGGAGGACGAAGAAGTTGCGTACCCGCAGCGCCCAGCCGGCGACGGCCGGACCGCTGAATTCCACCATCTGGCTGACGGGATTGCCGTTGGCCTGGATGTTGCCTGCCTGGCCGTGGATCCACCGCATTACCAGCAGGACCCCGACGCCGCACAGCAGCGCCACGACCACGGCAAGCTTGGCGCTGGGGCGGCCGTAGATGGTCCGAGCTTCGGTTCGCACCACGGCCAAGAAGTGTGCCCGGCTCATGTGAGCTCCTGCGAAGTCAGGGTCAGGAACAGGTCCTCGAGGGATTTGACCACCGGCACCAGGGCGGCGATCGGGACACCCGCTTGAACCAGGCGCTGGTTGAGTTCAGCCGGGGTCAAGCCATCCAGGCGCACGCGCAAGCGGTCACCCTCGCCGTCGCCCACCACGGTGACACCGGCGATGCCATCCAAGCTGCGCCCCAGCGCCACCGTGTCGTCGCTCTCCAGGTCGATCTCGGTCACCGCTGCGCCGCTCTTGCGCAGCAGCTCGTCCACCGTCCCCTCGACCACCATATGCCCCCGATCCAGGATGCCCACCCGCCCGCAGAGCTGTTCAACTTCGCCCAGCAGGTGGCTGCTCAGGAAGATCGTGAGGCGATCCCGGCGAGCCAGATCCAGCAAGAGGTCGCGGATCTCGCGCATGCCCCGAGGGTCGAGGCCGTTGGTGGGTTCGTCCAGGATCAAGAGCTTGGGTCGACCGACCAGAGCACGGGCGATGCCCAGGCGCTGGCGCATGCCCAGGGAGTAGGCGGCGACTCGTTCATCGGCCCGCCCTTGCAAGCCGGCGCGCTCCAGGGCCAGGCTGATGTCGTGGTCATCGCCCTGTCCGGCATAAGCACAGGCTCGACGCAGGTTGTCGCGCGCGCTCAGCCAGGTGTGAAAGGCCGGCGTCTCGACCATCGCGCCGACGTGTGCGCGTTGCCGGACCAGATCGGTCTCACCGAAGATCTGGACTTGGCCCGCGTCGCGCCGGATCAGCCCGAGGATGCAGCGAATGGCCGTCGTCTTGCCGGCACCATTGGGTCCCAAAAAG
>JAADHA010000226.1 GCA_013152105.1 Oligoflexia bacterium
TGGACCCGGAAGATGTGGGCAAGGACTTCGCGCTGCGTCGGTTCTCCATGCGTCCCGTGACCGTGTCGGGCGGTGACGCCTTGTCGACCGCGACGGTCAGCCTCAGCGTTGAGGGCGAAGGTGTCGCACTGTGGTCAGAAGCCGGAGACCCCCTGACCGCGACCACGACCGAGCCTCTGCTGGTGGATCCGGCGGACCTGCCCCTTACGCTCCTGGTCCAGGGGCTCCAGGATGGTGCGACTGCCACGCTCTCGGCCTCGGTTGAGGGCTGTGGGGCAGACCCGGCCAGCGTGGACTTGCGCGTCGCGCCGTGGACAGACCTGGCTGGCCGCTCGCTGGGCGGTTTCCCCTGGCTGGAGCGGGTGGACGCCTTCTCCTACGATGAACAGCCGCAGGTGGGTTTGGACCCGGCCCTGCACGGAGATCGGGTCGGTCTGTCCGTCTCAGTCTATGTCGTACAGCACCAGATAGCGGCCGCATGGGCTGAGGATCCGACCTTGGAAGACGCGGGAGACGGGGCCGAGGATGTGACCATCAGCGGCAGCTCGCTGGCGGCCAACACATGGACCGTGTGGGCGACAGACCTGACCGTGCCCAGCGGCCAGGTGGCCGAGGGCTATGACGTCATCATCGACATGGACGGTGACGGGCTGCTGTCGCCGGGTGATGTCTTCGAGGGACCGGGCGACGATCAGCCGGCCTTCTGGGCGATATCCGATCTCACGGCCCTCGGTCCGCACGATGTCACCATGACTCAGTACTCCGGCGGGGTCTGGTTGGGGCAGCGGACCTACTACCCGTCGGATATCGCGGACCTGGTGGCAACAGAGGGTCCGCGCCCGCTGGTGATCCTGTCCCACGGCAACGGTCACGACTACCGTTGGTACGACTACCTGGGCTATCACCTGGCCAGTTGGGGCTATGTCTTCATGGCGCACCAGAACAACACGGGGCCCGGTATCGAGACCGCATCGGACACTACCCTGGTCAACACAGACTGGATCGTCGGACACATGGCAGAGATTGACGGCGGTGCGCTGAAGGGGAATGTCGACACGTCACGGATCGCCTGGATTGGACACAGTCGCGGCGGCGAGGGTGTGACCCGGGCTTATGACAAGATCGTGGATGGGGTCTACACCCCCGAGAACTTCGACCAGAATGACATCGTCCTGATCAGCTCGATCGCGCCGACTGTCTTCTTGGGCGTAGATGACAGCAACCCCCATGATCGCTGGTACCACCTGATCGCCGGTAGCGCGGATGGCGATGTCACCGGTGGACCGTCCAGCGGAGTGGTCCAGTACCTGCGCATCGCCGAGGCCTCGGCTGCGACCTTGTCGGTGGACTATGTGCATGGGGCAGCCCACAACGACTTCAATTGTTGTGGCTTCTCGGATGGAACGGGCCCCGATCTCATCGGGCGGGTCGCCGCGCAAGAGTTTGCCAAGGCGACCTACCTGGCGCTGCTGCAGTGGGTGGTCCTGGGCGAGCCCGCGACGGCCGATCTGGTGCGCCGCAGCTTCGAGAGCTTCCACAGTGGCGGGATTCCCGATGACGTAGTGGTGGCCAGCCAATTCAGACCCGATCCGGGCGGCGAGAGGCTGGTGCTCGATGACTTCCAGACGGAAGGGGATATCGCGACCAGCTCAGCCGGAACAGCCGTTGTGGCGACCGTGGACAACCTGGTCGAGGGACGCCTGGATGACGACAATCTGAGCTTTGCCTGGGACGAGTCGGACCCGATGAACGGCATGACGCTGGCCGCGGACCGCGATGATCTGTCGCGTGGAGCGGTCTTCGACTGGGCCAAGGGGGACGCGATCTGGCGGGTAGATCTGCCCGCCGGATCCCAGGATGTGACGGGCTGGACCTGGCTCTCCTTGCGGGCCTGCCAAGGCACCCGCCACCCCTACACGGACGCGACCGACGCGCCCTTGACCTTCGCCGTCACCCTGGTCGACGCAGGCGGTGCGGAGAGCACGATTCTTCTCGACGATGTGGGCCAGTCCCTGACTCGCCCCTACCCGCGGGCCGGCGCCGGCGCTGGTAGCGGCTGGGCCAACGAGTGGAACACGGTGCGGCTGCGGGTGAGCGACTTCGTCACGGATGGCGCCGACCTCGACCTGACTCATGTTATGGCGGTCGAGCTTCGCTTCGGCGACCCCTGGGGCAGCGCCCAGGGACGCATTGGTCTCGATGATGTACTCTTCAGCGTGGAGTAGTCGTGTTCAATTCGCTCATCTCCAGCCTCTTCGCCCTCGCCCTCGGCCTCGCCGCCGCCTTGCCGCCCTCCTTGGCCTGGGCCGGACCCGGTGACGAAACCGCGACGCCTGCACAACCGGCCATGTCGCCGCCCGCCCTGGAGTCGGTGCGGCCCTTCTTCCTGGGCCAGTCCACGATCTACAAGTGGAGCGCCGATGGACGCCCGGTGGACCAGGGCTATGTGCTTGTGCTGGGCGTCGACCCCGAGCTCGCCCGCCCTCGCCAGGGCCCGCATCCGGTGCTCTACGTGGGGGACACGCCGGCCGAGCGCCTGTCCTGGAGCTCCACCGCGCCGAATCTGGTGGTGCTGATCCCTGGGCCCATCGACCTGACCGCGACCCCGGTCTTTTGGGGCGATGAGACCTTGCCCGAGCGGGTGGATGCCACCCACGGCGCGACCGTGCTGGCGACGGCTGGTGCCGCGGTCAAGCCCTACTCGGCGTCTCAGCTCGCCGCGGCCACGGGGCCGGCCTACCACGTCGCGGACATCGCCGCTTTGTATGCCGCGGTTGAACCCCTGGTGCAAGAAGTGGCGCCGCTGGATGGGCCGTCGCCGCGCTGACGCCTCAGGCAGAGAGACGGGCCGCCTGGGGACACTGGTCCACGATGGCGTCGTGCGCAGCCTGGGCGAGCGAGGCATCCTGGATGACCAGCGCGAAGGTCTGTCCATCGGTCAGGCCGACGTGCAAGGTGGCGCCGATAAGGCTGCTATCTTGGTGATCGTGGATGACCTGGTGGACCCACTCGACCTGTTGGGGGCGGTCCCGCACCGCTTGCACCAGGGGGTGGGCTTGGGCGTTGTGCCCCCTCAGCCAGACCACCAGGAAGACCGCGCCGGTGGCGGCCGTCACAAAGCCCATGAAGCCAGACAGAGCGGAGCCGTCCCAGTGTGCCAGCAAGATGCCGGCGACCACTGTGACGATGCACACGGGGAGCAGCAGGCGGTTGCTCTGCTGGACCGCGGCACGAAGCGGGTCGAGGGAGTCGGTCATGGAACCAGACCCTACGTATCCAGATCCTGGGCCAGGACCACCTTGCCGGTGATCTGGCGGCTCTCCAGCAGCGCGTGGGCTTCCGCCAGGCGGCTCATCGGAAGGACTCGGTCGACCACCGGGCGGATGTGACCGTCGAGGACCGCTCGCCAGGCTTCGATCAGCTCGGCCATGCCGCCCATGGTGCTACCCAAGATACTGATCTGCTTGAAGAAGAGGGCCCGCAGGTCCAGCTCAACCTTGGGGCCGGTGGTCGCCCCGCAGCTCACATAGGTCCCACCCCAGCGCAGGGCTGCCATGCTGGCCCTCCAGGTGGCGGGGCCGACATGGTCCACGACGACATCGACCCCGCGCTTGCCGGTCCAGCTCTTGACCGCGTCGACCGCCTGGTCGTAGGGAACGGCGCGGTCTGCTCCCAGGTCGACGCAGCTCTGTCGCTTGGCGGCGGTGGATGCGGTCGCCAGGACACGCGCCCCCATCAGCGTGGCGATCTGGATGGCGTAGGCACCGGTTCCGCTGGCCCCGGCCTGAACCAGGACACGGTCCCCGGGCCCCACAGCGGCGCGTGTATGCACCATATGCCAGGCCGTGAGCAGGGCCAGGGGCAGGCCCGCCGCCTGGGCGGGGTCCATGTCGGGCGGTAGGGGAAGGATGTGGCCCCGAGGCACGATGACGAGCTCGGTCATGCCGCCATCGCCCCGCTCGCCGCGGATGATGTAGTGACGGCAGAGGGCGTGTCTGCCGGACAGGCAGGCTTCGCACTCCATGCAGCCAAAGCCGGGTTGGATGGCGACCTGCTGGTCCAGCTCCACGCAGTGACCCACGATGTCGCTGCCGGGGATCAGCGGAAGAGGAAAGCGGTGTCCAGGCACCCCCCGTCGGACCCACAGGTCCAGGTGATTCAGTCCCACGTGGCTGACCTCAACTGTGAGCTGTCCGGGACCCGCCGTGGGGGTCGGGACATCGACGGTCCGCAGGACCTCGGGGCCGCCGTGATGGTCGATTCGGATGGCGCGCACTTGGGCTCCTTTTGCGGGCGATGCTGGGCGACGCTGAACGGTGCCCGGTCGGGTTTCTATCGGGTTGCGCCACACTGGCCGCTGGCAGGCCGGCAACAACAGTGGCTCTGGCACCTTAGGATGGGGCTGCTGTGGCTACGCCCCCTCGCTCCGCCCTGACCCGCCTGCTCAGTCGCCTGCTGGCGCCTGGACGCGGCGAGGTGCGCGCCATGGAAGACGCAATGCACCTGGAAGGCGTGCTGCGCTTCATCGCCGTCTTCGCCGGCACCGTGGTCTTGCCGGCTCTGTTGCTGGGCTGGATTGGCGTTCACTCGGTCCGCAGCGAAGAGCTGGATGGTCAGGCCGAGGCTCGGCGCGCCGCTCAAGCTGCCGCGCGCACCTTCACCGATGGTGTGGATCGCGAACTGTCGTCCTTCGAGGAAGCGGTGGAGACCCGCCTGGAAGCGGGCCGTAGCACCATGGATGCGCCAAAGGAACTCCACCCGGACCTGGTGCTGACGCTGCGCTTTGATCGCGATCTGCGCCTGGAAGCCCCCTTTGTCATGGGCGACCAGGACTCGGTACACTCCTCCGGCCCGCTGGCGATGGATGTCTGGCGCCGGGCCGACGCCTTTGCGCGTTCGGGTGGTGACCCGGACGAAGCAGCCGCGCGCTTCAAGCGAGCCGCTGCCCGACTCGCTTCACCCCGCGAGGTCGCGCGCGCGGACTTCGACCGTGGCCGCAGCCTGCTCGCCGCCGGGCATCGCCAGGCCGGCCTGGCCGTGCTTCAGGCTGTGGCCGACCAACATGGGGCACAGCGGGACCCGTGGGGTTTCCGCTACTCGGACCTGGTCGCGCTCACGCTGGCTTCTGAGCTGATGGGGCGCGACCCGGCTGCTGGCGCCCGGGCCCTGGGCCGCCTGGTCGATACCCTGCTCGCGGATCGCTGGGTCGTCGGAGAGGGCGGCGAAGGCGCGGTGGCACGTCGAGCCCTGTCCCTGGCCGAGCCCTACCTCGATCCGGTGTGGCTCAGCGGAGCCCGGGGGCGCGTGGCGCGTCGCAGCGCCATGTTGTTCTGGGCGGAAGAGCTCCTGCCCGAGCTGGACACGGCGGGTGCCTGGGCTGAGACCGCGGCGGTCAAGCCTGGGGTCGCGCGCTGGCGGACCGGCTCTCGAGCGCTGTGGGCCACCGCTCGCTGGCAGGATGATCTCTACGCCTACGCCTTTGACCTCGACACCCTTACCAACCGGCTCCGGGCCGACGCGATGGGTAGCGTCTCGGCCGACGCGCCGATCACGGCCTTGCTGGTCGCACCCGACGACCCTGAACCGGCCAATATCGTCGAGCGCCGTTCGCTCGCTCCGTACCTGGCTGGATGGTCCGTCGCGGTGATCCTGCGCGACCCTGGCGCGCTGCGGGCCGAGCAACGGCGGCGGCGTACGCTGCGCTTCGGCATCGTCGGTATCTCAGTGGGGATGATCGCGCTGGGCTTCATGACCTCGGTGCGCCTGATCGGGCGCGAGCTGGACGTCGCCCGCATGAAGGCCGACTTCGCGGCCAGCGTCAGCCACGAACTGCGGTCGCCCATCACGCAGATCCGACTCAAGGGCGAGAGCCTGCTGCTGGGTCTGGCCGACACAGACCAGGAACGCGACTCGGCCTACCATGTCATCGTGCGCGAGAGCGAACGGCTCAGTCGCCTGGTCGACAATGTGCTGGACTTCGCGGCCATCGAACGGGGTGCCAAGCGTTATGCCCTTCGCCCCGGGGACCTGGCCGAGAGCGTGCGCCGCGCGCTCATCAGCATGGAGAGCAGCCTGGAGTTCAAGGACATGACGCTCGAGGCCGTCCTGCCTGACGACCTGCCCGTGGTCCACCACGACGCTGACGCCGTGGCGCAGTGCGTCATCAACCTGATCAGCAACGCGGCCAAGTACTCATCTCAGGGCGACACGATTCGGGTGATCGCGCGCACGGCTCAGGGCCTCCTGAATGGTCGGCAGCAAGACATCATCGAGATCTCGGTGATGGACAATGGCATCGGCATCGCCGCCCACGATCTTCGCCAGATCTTCGAGCCCTTCTACCGCTCCCGGGACACCCAGGCGCGTCGTCGCAAGGGCACCGGCATCGGTCTGACCATCACGCGCTACATCATGGAAGCGCACGGCGGCGACATCCAGGTCACCTCCAAGCCTGGTTCGGGCAGCGCATTCAGTCTACGATTCCCCCTCAATCCGCCCTCGCCCAGCGAGCGGGGTACACCAAACCTGTCACCGCCCGGGATCCCCCGGCCATTCCACGGAGCCTGAGCCATGCCTCGCATCCTGTTCGTCGAGGACGAGAACGAAGTCCTCAAGACGCTCATCAAGTTCTTTGAGCGCGAGGGCTACACCGTTCACAGCGCTCGCACCGGGGCCGAAGCCATCGACATCGCCGACCGCAGCCCCCTGGACATCGCCGTGCTCGACGTGATGCTTCAGGAAGGACCCGCGGGGGTCGACGGCATGGACGGCTTCGAGATCTGCCGTTCTCTGCGCGAGAGCGGCTTCGACCGGCCGGTGATCTTCCTGACCGCGCGCACCACCGAACAGGACAAGCTGCTGGGCTTCGAGCTGGGCGCGGACGACTACCTGACCAAGCCCTTCAGCCTGCTAGAGCTGAAGGCCCGGGTGGAAGCCAATCTGCGCCGAGCGGGCGGCGCGAAGAGCATCTACCGCTTCGGAGAAGTCGACGTAGACCTGGACGCGTACGAGATCCGCCACCCTGGCGGGCTCAGCGAACGGCTCAGCAACCGCGAGCGCGACCTGCTGCGCTACTTCATCGAGCACGCCGGCAAGATCATCCCGCGCGACGAGCTGCTCAAGCGGGTGTGGGAATACAAGAGCGGCGTCGCCACCCGCACGGTCGACACGCATGTGCTGACGGTGCGCAAGAAGCTCCACGACGATGCCGCCGACCCACGCTTCATCCAGACCCTGCACGGCGTGGGCTACCAGTTCATCGCCAAGGAGACCGCTTGAAGCCACCGGCCGGTTGGGCCCTGCTGTGGGCCCTGCTGGCCGCGCCGCTGTACGCAAGCGACGCGCGCGCCGCGGGGCCCGAGGTCTGGGCGGCGCTGCAGGATGCGCGTCTGGCCGAGTCCGCCGACCGCGATCCGGGGGCGGCCATCGCCATCTACGAGACCGTGCTTCACCACCTCGACGACGGGGACAGCCTGCGGGGTGAGCTGTTGATTCAGCTCGCTCGCGCTCGCTTTGATGATGGCGACATCGAGGGCGCCAGGGCGGCCTTGGTCGAAGCCAGCACCGAACCCGTGGTGAGCGCGCGGGCGCGTGCCTGGCGGGTCCAGGTGGACGCCTACCAGCGTCGGGTCCAGCACGTTCCGATGAGCGAGAACTTTCACAGCGGCACAGGGCCCTTCGTCCTGGGCTGGAGCGCGGCACCGCAGGCGGCCATCGGCGGCGGCGACCTGGGCCTGGTCTGGCACACAGTCGTGCGCGATGGTCGCGATGACTACGTCTTGGCCGCGGTCGACGCCCAGGCGGGGTCAATCCACAGGCTGGGGCTCGGCCTGCAGGCGGACGACATCGACGCGCAGGTGCGGGTCATCGTGGAAGACGACGGCGGCCGTCGCTGGACCGCCCCGGTGATCGACCTGGCCGTGGGTCAGCCGGTGAACGTGGATCTGGCCGTGGCCGACCTCTTGCCGGCCCAGCCCGGCAGCCCCTCGGCCGTGGACCCAGCAGGAATCCGGGTCGTCATGCTTCAGGACGTCACGGCTTTTCACTCGGCGGCTAGGGGGCAGAACCAGATCCGGGTGCAGCACTTTTCCCTGCGCTGAGCGCGTCGAGACGGTGCTCCAAGGCGGCGATGCGGGCATCTTGTGCGGCGATGCGCGTTTGCTGCTGGGCGATCAGCGACTGCTGCACCTGGACGGCGGCCACGGCCATGCTGGTGTAGCCATATAGGTCGACCCGTCTGCCGTTGGGCTGGACCATGGGAGAGCCCGGAGGCTGGTCGTCAATGATGAAGCCCAGGTGGTCGGGTGTGCCCTTTGGTTCGACCTTGTAGCGGTAGCCGGCCAGCCGCACCCCCATCAATTGGTCGTGCAGGGCGCTGGTGTCCGCGGTGCTCAGGTAGTGGATGTCGGTCTTGGCCGAGCGCAGGCTGATCGGGCAGCCGCCCACGCCGAGCTTGGGGTCCTGTGTGGCGCAGACCAGCTCGGTGTTGCAGTCATCGACCAGGTCGCAGCCGGCGCCCTCGGGTGAACAGGAGTCGCCGACGGTCTCGGTGCTGCACTCGGAATTGGTGTGGGCCGAGGCGGTGTAGGTGTTGCAGACCGGGTCGCCACAGGTCGTGTACCAGGTCAAGCTGGCTGTGCCCCCATCGCCAGAGTCATCCTTCTTGGTGGGTCCACAGCTTGTGGCCGTGAACATCACCGCGATCACGCCCAGGTACAGGGCTCGGTGCATGGTGTCCTCCTGCGGTCAGTATGCAGTCGGAATTCGGCGCGAGCAACAGGCATCAAGCGCCGCCTTGGTCGGTCAGGGCCCGGGGTTGACCGGGTCACCCGCGCTACTGCCGACCAGCTCGACCCAGCGGTCCACCACCGGCATCAAGTCGTCCCACATGCTGATGAGGTTGGGATCCTTGGCGTCGTAGATGTTGTCCATCTCGGTGGGGTCGGCCACGATGTCGTAGTAGGACTTGTCGCCGTCCCAGTCGTAGATCAGCTTGTGATCGCTGACTGTCACCGACATTCTAGGACCGGCTCGGCTCCAGGACTCGGCGATGATGGGGCGGTCCGGGTCTGCGGTGCCGACAGGCTGGCCGGTCCACGCACTGGGAAGGTCCAACCCCAGGGCGGTCAGGACCGTCGGGGCCAGATCGATGTGGTTGGTTGGCTCGGTCCACGATCCACGGACGATGTTCCTGGCCCAAAAGAAGGCGATCCCAGCGTTCTCTTCGGGGTGAAGGCCCCAGACATGGGTCTGCTTGTCGTGCTCGAAGAATTGCTCGCCGTGGTCGGTCCAGAACAGGACCAGCGTGTTGTCCAGCAAGCCCCGGTCGTCCAGGTCGTTCCAGATCTGGCTGAGTTCGTCATCGATCCAGTGGACATCGCCCTTGTAGCGTGCCCACAGCAGCTCTTTGAGCAGGTCCCGGTCTTCGTCGCTCATGTCGGGCCAGTCGTTGAGCAGGTTGTAGTGCTCTTCGCGATCTGCCAGGCCCCAGGGGTCGGGCGGCAGATCATCGAGGGCGTCGAGGTATTCGTCAGGCGGGTTGTAGGCCGCGTGGGGTTCGATGAAGTGCAGGTGGAGCATCCACGGCGACTCGGAGCTGGCCTGGCGTTGGGTCAAGGCACTGATCCCGGCTTCGGCGATGGATGTGGCCCGGTTGTTGTCGGGCTGCTCGGTGTAGGCGTAGCCGCCGTCCAGCCCGGCATCCAAGAGCCAGCCATTGCTGGTGACCAGCATCGTGTCGTAGCCATAGACGGCCAGCATCGACGACAGGGTCGGTCTGGGTGGGCCTGGATCCTGGTCGGCCAGGCGTGGGATCAGACCCCACTGGTAGCTGTACATGCCGTTGACTGCGCAGGCGACGCCACCCTTGGTCCAGTTGCTGCCGACTGTGTGGCTGTCCAGCACGAAGCTGTCGTCCGCCAGGCCATCGAGAAAGGTGGTGTTGCCGGGTTCGCCGCCGTAGCGCACCAGGTTGTCCCGTCGATAGGTGTCGACCGAGATGACCAGAAGGTTCTGGGGACGGTCTCCGTAGAAGGAGACGGTGTCACCGACCACCGGCAGGTCCGCGGTGTCGATCTTGTTGCCGCCGTGACAGGCCAGCAACAGGGGGATGAGGGCGAAAAGCATGATGGAAGTCTCAGTGGATGTTCACGCACGTGCCATGCGCACCTTAGTCAGGGCGCGTGGCGACCCGCGACCCCGGGAGGTCGACAGTCTGGAAGCAGCTCAGGCGGTGAAAGTCAGGGCGGGGCCCCGGAACCGGGGTCCAGGCCAGATAACGACGTGCCGCGCCGAGTCCATGGATCGCGGTTGCGTTAGCCCGGTGGGGGCCGGGCGGCAGCAAATCACGAGGAATCCGGGTTTGAAGTCGCCAGCGAGGGGGACCGGACTCCGTGAGGTGCACGTCGAGGGGCAGGCAACAAGCGACGATGTTTCGAGCGCCCTCGAGCTGCAAAGCCAGGTGGTGACCACGCGGTCCCACTTCGATCTCCAGGTAGCGCTGGTCGGCACCGAGCAGGAACAGCTCGACCACCTCGTGTTTCCACAAGGCCCAGGTCGGACCCGGCGGAGCGGCGGGTGCGGGGTCGCCA
>JAADHA010000429.1 GCA_013152105.1 Oligoflexia bacterium
CGTGCGGACTCTACTCGATGCCCACTCGCCAGAGCAGGCCGCCGCGCCCGCCTTGCCGCGTCTCAGTGGGTGGGGTCGTCGACGCCGTGCTGCCAGAGCCGGCGGGCGATGCGGGCGGGCAGACCGCTGATGTGCGGGTAGCTCGGGGGCCGGGGCGGGCGCCGCGCCAGTTCCATTGCCAAGAACCCCAGCTCGGTCTGGATCGCGTCCGGGTCCTCTGTGTCCTCGCCGTACTCGTCGTCTTCGTCCTCGATGATCTCCACGTCGGCGGAGACCGCGGCACCCAGGGGCCGTGGCGCCGCCATTGCGCGATACAGATCGGGGTCCTGGTCATCCCACACGTACAGCTCGGACAGCTCTTCACTGGCGTACCACTTCGACGCGCCGCCATCGCGCGTGTCCCCAGGCTGATCCTCGGGCGCGATCGGTGTGGTTTGTGGTGGCTGGGACTTGGCGATTGCGGATTCCGCTTGGGCTGTCTGCGAGTCTTGACAGCCGTCGAGCCGGATCAGTGTACTCCAATCGAGACAGTCGTTGGGGCAGAGCCGCTATAGTTCCTGCTCGGCCACGTCCCCGACGACGGGCGTGAGCGCTTGGACTTCGCCGTAGGCGCGAGCGACCGGGGCCGCGCGAAGTCGTGCCCTCAAAGGGCGCCCCAAGAGCGTGCTGTCGGTGGACACCAGCAGGCCGTCCATCGACCACGCCAGCTCTACCCGACCGCTCTTTGGCGTCCACGACCAGCGGTGCACGGCCACGGTGTCTTGACCAAGGCTCAGTGTGCCCTCGCCGAGATCCTCGACCAGACCGCTCATGATCGTGCCGGTCTCGGCCGCCAGGACGGAGGCCCGCGTGCGGGTGGTCAGCTCGCGGTGGCCGATCGGGTCGAGGAGCTGGAGGCTGCACAGATCGGCCTGGCCTCGGGGGAGATCGGTCTGCATCAGCTTGCCGTCTTCGACCACGGACACGCGCCAGCTTCCGTCATTGCGCTGGCGGGCCTGGATCTCGCGCACCTGTCCGTTTTCCGACACCGACGATGTGAAGCTGGTCTTCACGGTCCCGACCCGGGCGCTGGCCCGGTTGGCGAAGTGGTAGGTCTGGCCCAGCACGGTCGCTTGAAGTTCGGTGAAGCTCTCGATCTGGCGGACCTCGCGCCCGGCGGCGTCATGCTGGTAGGTCAAGGTGACCTGACGGGTACCGACGTGCTGGCCATCGAGGTTCAGGTCGTAGAGCAAGGTCTGCGTGTCGTCAGCCGAGGCCCCGGCCGAGGTACCAGCCGAGGTACCAGCCGAGATACCAGCCGAGGCGCCAGCCAAAGCCGTGAGCAGCGTCAGGCCGAGGAAGGTGCGGCAAACCAGGGGGAGCGAGGACGAGTGCATGGGCGTCCAGGGGCGGGAGCGCGACGGGGGCTGTAACCCTCGTAGTCTCTCGCGTGGTCCTGTCGCAAGCTCTCGGGCCGCTCCTTTCCCCCGCCTTTCCCCCGGTGGCTGCATTAGGGGCAAGCGATGGCCCGCCGCACCAAGCCCCCTCGCGCCAGGTCTCCTCGCGCCAAGTCCACCCGCGCCAGGTCCCCTCGCGCCATGTCCACCCGCGACTTGGTGGCGCGGCGCCTCTCCGCCGAGCGTGGGGGCGACTTCGCGGGTCGCGCTGGTCTACCCCAGCCCCTACCGCGTCGGCATGAGCAGCCTGGGCTTCCAGTGGATCCTCGCGACCTTGCGCGCCGCTGGGATCAGCGCCGAGCGGGCCTTCCTGCCAGACGACCTCGTCGCCTTCCAGGCCGAGGGAGGGGTCCTGCGCACCTACGAGACCGGTACGCCGGTCGGCGACTTCCCGCTGATCGGCGTCTCTCTGGCCTATGAGCTGGAGCTGGCCGGGCTGGTGCGGCTGTTGGAGCTGTCGGGTGTCCCGCCTCTGCGGCAGCAGCGAGGGCCGCAGCATCCGCGGGTCCTGCTGGGAGGCCCGCTGACCTTCAGCAACCCGCTGCCTGCCTCGCCCTTCGTCGACGCCATGCTGCTGGGCGAGGCCGACGACGAGGTCGTCGACATCGTGTTGGGTGGCATCGACCAGCCTCGCGATGCCTGGCTTGGCCGCGTGCAGGCCGCTGCTGGGGGCTTCGTGCCCGAGCGCGACGGGACGCGGCTGCCGGCGGTCGCCCGAGCCAGCGACAAGCTGCTGCCCGCGCGTGGCGCCATCCTGGCCCCCGAGGCCGAGCTGTCCGATATGTTCCTGATCGAGGGTGAACGGGGCTGTCATCGGCAGTGCGCCTTCTGCGTGATGCGGCGCAGCACCAACGGCGGCATGCGCCTGGTGAGCCCCGACCGGATCCTGGACCTGGTGCCCGATCACGCTCGTCGTGTCGGTCTGGTCGGCGCCGCGATCAGCGATCATCCCAAGCTGCCTCAGCTCCTCCAGGCCCTCCTCGACAGCGGTCGCAGCGTCGGCGTGTCCTCGCTCCGGGCGGACCGGGTGGCCCACAAGCCGGACATCCCCCGCCTGCTCCGACTGGGCGGTTATCGCACCCTGACCGTGGCCAGCGACGCAGCCAGTCAGCGCCTGCGTCGCAGCATGTCCAAGGGCACCACCCAGGCCCACCTGCTGGCCTGCGCCCACGCCGCCGCCGAGCACGACTACCGAGTGCTCAAGGTCTACATGATGCTGGGCGTACCGGACGAACAGCCCGACGACCTGGCCGAGCTGATCGCCTCGACCAAGGCCCTGGCCGCCATCCACCCGCTAGCCCTGGGCATCGCGCCCTTCGTCCCCAAGCGCAACACCCCCTTGGACGCGGCGCCGTTCGCGGGAATCAAGACGGTCGAGGCCCGCTTGCGCCAGCTTCGCCAGGGCCTTCGGGGCACACGGGCCGAGGTTCGTGCGACCAGCGCGCGGTGGGCCTGGGTCGAGTGGCAGTTGGCCCAAGGCGGGCCCGAGGCAGGAGAGGCCGTGATGCGCGCTGTCGCCAACGGTGGCCGCTTCGCTGCCTGGCGGGACGCATTGTCGGCGGTGCCGCGCACAGCCGCCGCCCCTTGGCGTGCCAACTAGACATCTGTCATTGCCTGTGTCAGCGTTGGGGCATGGTCCCGGATCCCCCAGCCGCCGCCGCCGCCGCCGCCGCCGCCGCCGCCGCCCA
>JAADHA010000321.1 GCA_013152105.1 Oligoflexia bacterium
CGGTCCGACCCACCTGCCGCGGTCTCTTCCACTTCATCTTCATCTTCATCCCAGTGAGGTCCCGATGACGACTCGACGAGAGCTGCTCGGCCACGGCTGCGCCGCCATACTGCTGGCCACCCTGGGGGCAGGCCCCCGCTCGGCCGAGGCCGCGCCAGGTCGCACTGAGCCCAGCCGCAAGCCCCATCGCAAGTACGCCCCTCGCAACCGCTGCCCCCACACCGGCTGCCGATACCACCGCCCAGCGCACGGGGGAAGCTGCGGCTTTGCCTTGGCCGGGGCCAAGGTCGTGCTGCCAGATGAGCCCGTACCGACCGACTCTATCACTCCGACCGACCCTCCCGCCCCACCCGCCTTGGAGACGCCGTGATCCTCGCCCTGTTGCTGACAAGCATCGTCCACGCCGACCCCGGTCGCACCACGGCGGGTCTGACCGTCGGGACCGCCGGCTGGAACACGTCCAGCCAGGCCCTCTCGGTGCGTGGGCACGCCGACTACGGAGTGGTGCGCCATCTCACCGTGCGGGCCGAGTTGGGGACCCTGTCCCGTAGCGGCCGGCTGACCGTGGCGGCCGGCCCACAGCTCGATCTCATCGACAGCCGCTGGTGGCGCGTCGGACTGACCGCGCTGCCTGAGCTGGTCCTGGTGGGCGCCGACGCCGCTTCACAGACCTGGTCCAGCCCGATCGGCCCCATCGACCTGGGCGCGCGGGCCGGGCTGCGGGTGGACTGGCTGCTGTTCTGGGGACTCTCGCTGAGCGCTCGCCTGGACCGGGTGGGCTCGTTCTCGAACACCGCGAAGGGTGGGGCCGGCTTCTGGGAAGGAGGAGCATTCGACGGCGGGATCGGACTGGCGGTCCGCCTGTGATGGCCCTGTCGGTTAGCCCCGTGCTGTGCCCCCTGACCGCCCAGGAACCGTCTCGATCGAGCTGCTGGTGCGCCAGGCCCGCGCCGGTGATCAGGCCGCCGCCCGCGCCCTCTACGAACGGCACGTCGACGCCGCTTGGGGCTATTGCCTGGCCTTCTGTCGAGGCGACAACGCGATCGCGCAGGACCTCTGCCAGGAGACCTTCGCCACCGCCCTGTCGCGCCTCGACCAGCTCCAGGAAGGCGCGGCCTTTCCCGGGTGGCTGCGGACCATCACCCGGCGGACCTGCCTGCGCTGGGCCGACCAGCGGCGTCGCGAGCGCGACGGGTTGCAGGCCGTGATGCGCGAGCCGCGGCGGGTGGTGGTGAAGGATCCCGGTCTGTCCGGCGCCGGCCAGCCCGAGGCCATCGTCTCAGAGGTCATCGCGGCCTGCCCCGACGATGGCCTGCGCTCCGCCGCCCTGCTGTTCTACACCGATCCCCCCCACAGCACCGCCGAGATCGGCGAACTGCTAGGCATCTCCCGCACCGCCGTGACGTCGCGCCTGCACCGCTTCCGCCACTGGGCGCGGACCCGAATGCTCGGCCGCCTGGTGGATGCTCTGGAGGCACTGTGACTGGAGGCACTGTGACTGATGATCGCACACGCACGCACCTGGACAGCGCCTCGCTCCAGGCCCTGTTCGAGGGTGATCTGTCCGCCGCTCGAGCGCGAGCGCTGCTAGGACACCTCGAAGCGGGATGTGAACAGTGCCAGGATCTGCTGGACTCAGAGGGTCCCAGCCTGGACACCTTGCTGCGTCTGGTTCAAGCCGAGCTGGCCGCGCCGGTGTCCCCGCCGGTGGACCTGTGGCAGGGAATCGCCGCCAGGCAACAACCGTCGGCCACGCAGCCAAGGCCAGCATCTCGACATCGGCGCTGGGCCGTGTGGGGCACCGTCCTGGCGATGGCGGCGGGCCTGAGCTTGGTCATATTGCCGCGGCTTCCTGGGCCGGACGACACACAGCCTGGCGTCAAGGGCAGCGGCGCGGTCCTGGCCCCGACCGTGGCCCTTCGGGTCGTGGTCGGTCGCGTGACCGACGCGGGCTTTGACCTGGACAGACGGGTGAGCGAGGGGGACCAGATTCGGCCTGATCAGACCCTGTTGTTCGAGCTGAGCGTGAACAGAAGCGCCGCCCGCTACCTATTTTTCGTGGACGGAGAGGATCAGGCGACGCTGCTCTCGCCGACCGCCGCGCCCCAGGTGATGCCCGCGGGGGCGACGCGAGTCAGCGACGCGGGACAGTGGGTCGCGCTCACGGTCGATGACCTGGTGGGACCACTCACCCTGGTCGCGGTCGCCGGGCCGGTCGTGGAGAACCCAGACGCGCAGGTGGTCAATGCCTGGACCCGGCACCAGCTCCCCGAAGGCTTCGGAACCGCGGCGCTGCACGTCGAGCTTGCGCCATGATCCTGCTCTTCCTTCTGTGCACGATCTGCGCCCTTGCGGCTCCCACGCGGCTGCCTGCCGACCTGGTCGACACCCAGCGGGCGACCGATCTCTTCCGCGGGCGGCGCCTGGCCCTGCTCGTCGGACCGGCCGCCTTCTCCTCGCCCGACGTGGCTGATCTCGCCTACACCGACGACGACGCCCTGGCCCTCGCCGCGGTCCTCGAAGACCCGGCCAGGGGGGCCTTCGACCACGTCTGGACCCTGACCGAACCTACAGTGTCGGGCCTCTCCGGCGTCCGGCGCGCCATGGCCCAACTCGAGGCCGCCTCGACCGGCCCCGACGACACGGTCTTCGTGTACTTCTCGACCCACGGAAGCCTGTGGGCCGCCGACGACGGCACGCTGCGCCAGTATCTGGTGCTGGCCGACACACGTCTGCCTGAACTTCCAGAGACCGGTCTGGCCCAGCAAGAAGTGCTGGACTGGCTGGACCGCTTGCCCAGCCGCCGCAAGGTCCTGATCTTCGCCACCTGCCACTCCGGCCAGGGCAAGAGCGCCTTGCCCCCGACGGTCGCCCGCTTGCAGGCCCACACCAAGGGGCCCCTGCCGGTGCCGCCGCTGCGCGATGTGTCCGAGGCCGTCGTGCTCATCGGGGTCTGCGCCTGGGACGAGACCGCCCGCGAGAGCGCGGAACTCGGCCACGACATCTACACCTGGTACTTCCTCCAGGCCCTGGAGAACGGCGACCTGAACGGTGACGGGGCCGTCACCGTGACCGAGGCCCACGACCAGGCCCGCCGAGGCACCTGGACCTTCACCGGCGGCGCCCAGCGGCCCTACGCGCGGGCCGAGATCCTGGGCGAGGACCCCATCGTCCTGACCGGTCGCCAGGGCACCGCCACCAAGGGGATCCTGGGGTCCTGGCGCGAGCGCTGGGAGGGCTACCGGGTGGCCGTCGATGGACAGGTCAAGGGTACGCTGCCCAACCTGATCCCGGTCGGGCCGGGTACGCACCGGGTCGCGCTGATGGCGCCGGTTCGAGACCGGGTCGTTGCGGCGGCCACCGTCAATATGCGCGAAGGCGAGAGCCTGGAGCTCGACCGCCTGGTGCGGCGGGACCAGGTGCGGGTCGGTGTGGGTTCGGGCTGGCTGTTGAGCTCGGCTCCGGGCACCGACGGGCCGACCTTGGGCGGCGAGCTGCAGTTCCCCAGCCTGCTCGGTCACGGCTGGGAGATCGTGCTGTCCGGCAGTACGCGGGCGCGCTGGCCTCGGCCCTCGCTCCAGGGTGCGGTGTTGGTCGAGCACGCCTTGTCTCGCGGCGTGATCCAGCCGCGCCTCGGCGGTGGCCTGGCGGGCTTCCTGCTCAACAGCGCAGACGGCAGTCTGCTGGCCCCCTCTCTGGTTCCAACGCCCAGCGCGTCCCTGGTCTGGCTGCCGCACCAGTTCCCCGCGACCCTGCGTCTGGGCGTACTTGGGGGCTACCTGTGGTTCACCGACCGCGGGGCGTGGCACCAGGGCTTCATGCTCTCGCCCTCGTTGGTCGTCGGGATGGGGTGGTGAGGAGTTGAGGCCGCGGGCCGCGCGCGGTGAAGCCAGACTACGATCTGGCCGCCCGCATCGCGTCCTGGATCCGCCCGCACCGAGCCTCGGCCCGCTGGCGCTTCTTCAGGCCGGCCCAAGAACAGATCGGACACTGGTTGAAGTCGTGGGAACGAGCCGGGCAGCGCTGGCGCCCGAAGAAGATGATCCGCAGGTGCAGGTCATTCCAGGTGTCCTCAGGGAACAGGGCCTTCAGGTCCCCCTCGGTCCGCACCACGGACTGGCCGTTGCTGAGGCCCCAGCGCCAGGCCAGGCGGTGGATGTGCGTGTCGACTGGGAAAGCGGGCTGCCCGAATGCCTGGGAGACCACGACGCTGGCCGTCTTGTGGCCCACCCCAGGCAGCCGCTCCAGCGCGGCGAGGTCTGCCGGCACCAGCCCGCCGTGGGTCTCGACCAGGATCTGCGAGAGCCGGTGGACATTGCGAGCCTTGGTGGGAGCCAGACCAAGCTTGCGAATGCAAGCCAGGATCTGGTCCGCTTCCAGGGCCGCCATGGCGGCGGGAGTGGGACCCAGAGCGAAGAGCGCTGGCGTGACCTGGTTGACCTGCTTGTCGGTCGTCTGGGCCGAGAGGAGCACCGCCACCAGCAGGGTGAAGGGATCCCGGTGGTCGAGGGGGATGGGTAGTTCCGGGTACAGCTCGCGCAGGATCACCGCGATCCGGCCGGCCTTTTCGGCACGCTTCATCGGCGCGGGTCCTCAGTTCAGGGCGTACAGGCGCAGGCCCTAACCCTGAACCAGGCAGGTGCCCGCGTTGGGTCAGTCGCCCTCGACTCACCATCCCGCGCCCAGCGGGCTAGCAGGAGTTCATGAACGTACTCCAGCTTCGCGGTGGCCTGGTCGAGACCTCCCACGCCGTGTCCGCCCTCGCCATCCCCTTCGACGGACAGGACACCGCCAAGGACGGCCTGGCCACGCCATCCTGGTCCACCGGCGCGGACATCTTCAGCACCTGGCGCAGCGCCGCCAAGCCTTTGCAACTCTGGTGCAGCCTGGAAGCGCTGGGCGACCCGACCGACCTGCCACCCCGCTGGATCGCGCTGGGCACGTCCAGCCACTCCGGTCAGGCCGGCCACGTCGCCAGTGTCCGCGCGCTGCTGGCCCACTTCGGCCTCAACGATGGCGCGCTCTGCTGTGGGGCCCAGGCTCCGGCCTACAAACCCACAGCCGACGCCTACCTGGCCGCGGGCCAGCCCTACCTGGCCGTACACAGCGACTGCTCTGGAAAACACGCCATGATGCTGGGCGCCTGCCTGGCCCGGGGCTGGTCCACCGACGACTACCGCTCGCCGGATCATCCCCTCCAGCGGCGCATCGTCCAGATCGCCCGCACCTGGACCGGCTGCGACCCGGCCCTGGCGGTCGACGGCTGCGGGGTCCCCACCTTGTGGCTATCCCTCTCCGCCATGGCCCGGGTCTGGTCCCGACTGGCTGCGGCGACCGCAGATCACCGCGTGGACCCACGCCTGCACCGCATCGGCAGCGCGATGGCTGCAAACCCCTGGTGGACCAGCGGAGACGATCGCCTGGACCTGGCCCTGCACCAACGCGCAACCGAGCCCTGGATCGGCAAGATCGGGGCCCGCGGCGTCTTCTGCATCGCCTTGCCGGCGCGCCGCCTGGGCATCGCGATCAAGGTCCACGACGGTGACGAGAACGCGCTGGCGGTCGCGGTCCCGGCTATCATCCAGCACATTGCCCCCCACACGCTCTCGCCTGCGCCAGACTGGCGGTGGGACCGGATTCACAACGCCGCCGGGCACACCGTGGGCTCACGGGTGGCCGTCGGCCTTCGCGGTGCCTAGCATGACCTGACCTGGAGCATTGATGACCAAGCGCCCAGACCGGCGTACCGATCACAAGGAAGACGTGCAGGTGAAGGAACGCGTCAAGCGCCCTCGCCGGCACAAGGTCCTGCTGCACAATGACGACTTCACTCCGATGGAGTTCGTGGTCGACGTGCTGGAGACGCTGTTTCGCAAGAGCAAGGCCGAAGCCACGCGGATCATGCTCCGCGTCCACTGCGACGGCACCGGGATCGCCGGCGTCTACAACCACGAGATCGCCGAGGCCAAGGCCCAGAGAACCATCCAACTCGCCCGCGAAGCCGGCTTTCCCTTGATGGCCTCGACCGAGCCCGACTCGGGCGGCTCTGAAGACCCCGCCTGAGCTGCGCCTCATCTCTTCCGCAGGAATCCGCCATGAAGATCGCCGACACCCTCAAGATCGCGCTCTCCCGCGCCATGGAGGACGCAGCCAACCGCAGGCACGAGTACCTCACGACCGAGAATGTGCTGCTGGCGCTGCTCCACGATCCAGACACAGCCGATGTCATGGAGGCCATCGGTGTCGACCTGCGCCGCTTGGAGCGCGATCTGGACGCCTACCTCGACGCCGAGGTCGAGACCCTGCCCGAAGACCAGACCGCCGAACCTTTGCAGACCCTGGCCTTCCAGCGGATCCTCCAGCGCGCCATGTTCCATGTCCAGAGCCACGACCAGGACGAACTGACCGGCACCATCGTCTTGCTGGAGTTGCTGCAAGAGGAAGAGAGCTTCGCCGTCTACCTGCTGGCACAGCAGGGCGTGACACGCCTGGACCTGACGACCTACATCAGCCACGGAAAGGGCAAGGGCAAAGGCAAGGGCAAAGGGGGGCGTCTGGTGCGCCGGCGTGCGGCGCCCGAACAGGGAGATCAGGCCGTCGAAGGCGACGACGAGGAAGACAGCCAACCATCGGACGACGCGCTCTCGGACTACACCGCCGAGCTAGTCGCCAAGGCCGCCGCTGGGCGGATCGACCCGCTGATCGGGCGCGCTACTGAAGTCGAGCGCATCGTCCACATCCTGGCCCGACGCCGCAAGAACAATCCCCTGCTGCTGGGTGATCCCGGCGTTGGCAAGACCGCCATCGTCGAGGGCCTGGCCCGCCGGGTCCACGAGGGCGACGTGCCCAAGTCGCTGGAGAACACTCGGATCTACGCCTTGGACATGGGCGCGATCCTGGCCGGCACACGCTTCCGCGGGGACTTCGAAGAGCGCCTGAAGGCGGTGCTGGCCGAGCTGGAAGAAAAACCCAAGGCCATCCTATTCATCGACGAGATCCACACCCTGGTCGGGGCCGGAGCCACGACCGGCGGAACGATGGATGCCAGCAACCTGCTCAAGCCAGCCCTGTCCGATGGCAGCCTGCGCTGCATCGGCTCCACGACCCACAAGGAACACAAGTCGGCCTTTGGCCGGGACCGGGCCCTGGCCCGGCGCTTCCAAGTGGTCGACATCGACGAACCCAGCGTCGAAGACACCATCGACATCCTGCGCGGCCTGCTGCCCGGCTACCAGGAACACCACGGTCTGGTCTACGACGACGACGCGGTCCAAGCCGCGGCCCGTCTCTCGGCCAAGCACATCAACGATCTCAAGCTGCCGGACAAGGCGATCGACGTGATCGACGAAGCCGGCGCCGCCGTGCGACTGGCCGGTCGCGCGGTGGTCACCATCGAGGACATCGAGGCCACCGTCGCCCGCATGGCGCGCATCCCCCCCAAGAGCGTGTCGACCGAAGAGCGCCAGGAATTGGGCGATCTCGAGCTCGAGCTGAAGAAGGTGATCTACGGCCAGGACGACGCGATCACCGCGGTCGCCAGCGCCATCAAGCTGTCCAGGGCGGGCCTGAAGGACCCCGACAAGCCGGTCGGCTCCTTCCTCTTCGCCGGGCCCACCGGCGTCGGCAAGACCGAGCTTGCCCGCCAGCTCGCCGCGATCCTGGGCGTCTCCTTCCAGCGCTTCGATATGTCCGAGTACCAGGAACGCCACACGGCCAGCCGCCTGATTGGCGCGCCCCCAGGCTACGTCGGCTTCGACCAGGGTGGGCTGCTCACCGACGCCATCAGCCGCAACCCCCACTGCGTGCTGCTGCTCGACGAGGTCGAAAAGGCCCACGCCGACATCTACGACCTGCTGCTCCAAGTCATGGACCACGCCAGCCTGACCGATAACACTGGGAAAAAAGCTGATTTCCGCAACGTGATCCTGATCATGACGACCAACGCCGGGGCTCGCGAGGCCGCGGTGCGGATGTTGGGCTTCGGCCAGCGCACCGCCGAACACCGGATCGACGCAGCGTTGCAGCGCACCTTCGCTCCCGAGTTCCGCAACCGCTTGGACGCGATGGTGAAGTTCGGCACCCTGCCGCCGGTGGTGGTCCGCCGCATCGTCGACAAGTTCATGTCCCAGCTCGACGCCCAGGTGGCCGACCGCGGTGTCAGCATCCAGGTGACCCCCGCCGCTCGGGACTGGCTGGCCGAAGCCGGCTACAAGCCCGAGATGGGCGCCCGCGAGATGTCCCGCGTGATCCACCAGCAGATCAAGCGGCCCATGGCCGATATGATGCTGTTCGGCGACCTGAAGGACGGTGGCGTGGCCATCGTGGACATCGGCAGGGACGCCGATGACAAGCCCGCCCTGGTGTTGCGGGCCGAACCGGCGGCGCTGCCTGCACCACCCACGCCAGTCGCGACCGAGCCCACAGAGGGTGAAGAGTGATCTTGGGGGGGCGACTGCGGATATCCCGCTTTCTTCTGCCAATACTCTTCCCTGCCTGTGTCTCGCCACAGCCCGGCCCCGCGACAGAGACGGGCACCGACGCCGCTGCCGACACCGCAACCGACACCACTGAAACCGCCTGGCTGGACGTCCAGCCCCACCCGACCCAGGGCAGCCTGCTGGTCGCGACCTGGAACCAGACCCTGGCCGGCGAGACAGCCCTGCGCTGGAGCATGGGCGACGAATCACACACCACCAGCGCCATCACGCAGGCCGTCGGAGAACAGCAGCGGATCCTGGCCGGCGTGCCCTACGGCAGCACCGTCACCGTCGACTTGCTGGTCGACGACCAACCCATCGCCAGCACCACCGCGACCACTGATCCGCTGCCCGAGAACATGCCAAGGCCCACCCTCCTGGTCGCGGACGAAGCGGGTCAGGACCCGGACCTCAACTACCTGCTCCTCTCGACATCCAGCGGCGGGACGTGGGGCGGCGCCTGGTGGACCGCGATCATCGACCGCCAGGGTCGGGTCGTCTGGGCCCGCCAGGGCCAGTCGCATCGCGTCAATATGCAGGTGCAGACCAGCACCGATGGCCATGACATCCTGATCGATCAGAACAGCTACTGGGGCAGCTTCGACAACGGGGTCAACAGCCAGGTCGATCGGGTCAAGCTGGACGGCACGGTGTTGGAGACCGTCCCCACTCCCGGCTTGCACCACCCCTTCACCGAGCTGCCCGACGGTCGCCTGGCCTGGGGGGCCATCGACGGCACCGATGAGACCCTGGCCGTCGAGCAAGCCGATGGCAGTGTCGCCAACTTGTGGAGCTGCAGGGATTTCCTGGCCAAGATGGGGGCGTCCAGCAACTGCGGCAGCAACACCTTGCGCTACGACGCCGACCGCGGGACCTTCCTGTTCAGTTTCTTCACCACACAGACCGTGTTCGAGATCGACGCGACCACTGGCTCAGCCCTGCGTTGGTTTGGCCATCTCGACGGCAGCTACACCTTTGACCCCGATGACAGCGCCTTCTGGTGGCAGCACGGCGTCCACTGGACCGACGCCGGCACCCTGCTGGTCAGCACCAAGAGCGCCAACGGCGGCCACGAGACCATGGTGCGCGAGTACCAGGTTGACGACGACACGCAGACCCTCACCCAGATCTGGTCCTTTGGCGAGGGCCAGGGGATCTTCGCCGCGGATATGGGTGAAGCCTGGCGTCTCCAGGGGGGCAACACCTTGCACAACTACGGCACCACTGCGCGGGTCCGCGAGGTCACCTCGGACGGCCAGGTCGTGTGGGATCTCATATGGGCGGACGGCAACACCATCGGTCGGATGACCGCGCTGTCCAGCTTGGAGCCCCTGCTGCCCTGAGACGACGGTTCGAGTGCCGGCAGCTCTTCCATAATCTTGATATCGCGATATAGCGACGTGCGCGTCAGCCAGTACCGCTACTGCCTGGCGAGCGCGGAGCCCTCCCCTGTCCAATATCACCACCACCACCGACCTCTGCCGCGCCCTGGGTGATCCGACCCGACTGCGCCTGATGGCCCTGCTCGCCCAACAAGAGCTGTCCGTGGGTGAGCTGGCGGCGATCACCCAGCTCGCCCAGCCTCGGGTCAGCACCCACCTGGGTCGCCTGCGCGAGGTCGGCCTGGTCTACGCCCATCGCAGCGGGGGAAGCAGCCGCTACCGCCTGGCCAAAGAGGACTGGTCCACCACGACTTCATCCCTGCTGCAGGCTGTCCTGGACAGCGCCGATGACCCTCTGCTGGCCCAGGACTCCAGCCGCGTGGAGGCGGTCCTGGCGTCCCGACAAGGCCACGGAAGCTGGGCCGACAGCGTGGCGGGAGAGATGGCCCGTCACTACTCGCCAGGCCGCACCTGGGAAGCCGTCGCCCGGGGTCTGGTCGGGCTGTCCACCCTGGGGCGGGTCATCGACATCGCCGCGGGTGACGGTTCGGTGGCCGAGCTGCTGGCCCCCCACGCCCGCCAGATCGACTGCATCGACCTGTCGCCCAAGGTCGTGGCCAAGGCCCGCGCCCGCCTGGCCAGGCTCTCGAACCTGACGGTTCACCAAGGCGATATGCACGCCCTGCCCTTTGCTGACGGACGCCCTGATGCTGTCCAGCCTGTCCTACAGCGACCGCCCCGCGCTGTCCATCGCCCAGGCAGCCCGCGTCCTGGCCCCCGGCGGCCAGCTCGTCGCGGTCACCTTGCACCGCCACAGGCACGCCGCCGAGGTCGCGCGCTACGACCACAAGAACCTGGGCCTGGAGGTCGATGAGCTGGCCGCCATGGCCCAACAGTCCGGCTTGACTGTCGATCTCTGCGCGATCACCAGCCGCGAGCGCCAGCCGCCCCAGCACCAGATCCTCACCCTCCACGCCCACAAGGCCGGAGTCCCAGCATGACAGACACCGCCTCGCCCGAGTCCGACCGAGTCGGCGCCCTGCGCGCCGCCCTGGCCCAGCGCATCCTGATCCTGGACGGCGCCATGGGCACGATGATCCAGCGCCACAAGCTGGAAGAAGCCGACTACAAAGGCCAGCGCTTCGCGAGCCATCCCCGCGACCAGCAGGGCAACAACGAGCTGTTGGTCCTCAGCCAGCCCCAGATCATCGCCGGCATCCACCGCGCCTACCTCGACGCCGGCGCGGACATCGTCGAGACCAACACCTTCAACGCCAACACCATGGCGCTGGCCGACTTCGGCCTGCAGGACCTGGTCTTGGAGATCAACACCGCCGCCGCCGCCCTGGCCCGCGCCGAGTGCGAAGCCGCCCAGGCCCGCGACGGCCGTCCCCGCTGGGTGGCGGGCGTGCTGGGACCGACCAACAAGACCCTCAGCCTCAGCCCGGATGTCAATGATCCCGGCTACCGCGCCGTGAGCTGGAGCGACCTGGTCTCGACCTACGCCACCGCGGCCATCGGCCTGCTGGACGGCGGTGCCGATGTGCTGCTCGTCGAGACGATCTTCGACACGCTCAACGCCAAGGCCGCGATCTTCGCGATTGAGACCCTGTTCGAGGACCAGCCCGATCGCCGCGTCCCCATCATGATCTCCGGCACGATCACTGACGCCAGCGGCCGCACCCTGTCCGGCCAGACGACCGAGGCATTCTGGAACAGTCTCCGCCACGCCCACCCCCTGTCTTTCGGGCTGAACTGCGCGCTGGGGGCGGACCAGCTTCGACAGTACGTCGAAGAGCTGTCCCGCTGCGCCGATGTGCCGGTCAGCGCTCACCCCAACGCCGGTCTGCCCAACGAATTCGGCGCCTATGACGACAGCCCCGAGCTGATGGCCGACGAGATCGGCGAGTGGGCCAGGTCCGGCTTCCTCAACATCGTCGGTGGCTGCTGTGGCACCACGCCGGACCACATCGCCGCCATCGCAGCGCGCCTGGCGGGCCTGGCTCCGCGGGTCGTCCCAACAATCCCCCGACGAACTCGCCTGTCCGGCCTGGAGCCCTGCACCATCGGCGGCGCGACCGACCCGACCGCTGGCGCCTCACAGACCTTCGTCAACGTCGGCGAACGGACCAACGTCACGGGCAGCGCCCGCTTCCGCAAGCTCATCCAAGAGGGCGACTACGAGACCGCCCTCAACGTCGCGCGTCAGCAGGTCAACAACGGTGCCCAGATCATCGACGTCAACATGGACGAGGGCATGCTGGACGGCGTCGCGGCCATGCGGCGCTTCCTCAATCTGGTCGCCGCCGAGCCCGACATCAGCCGCGTACCGGTGATGATCGACAGCAGCAAGTGGGATGTCATCGAGGCCGGCCTGCAGTGCGTCCAGGGCAAGGGCATCGTCAACTCCATCTCCATGAAAGAGGGCCAGGATCGGTTCTTGGAACACGCCCGGCTGGTCCATCGCTATGGCGCGGCCATGATCGTGATGGCCTTCGACGAGGACGGTCAGGCCGACACAATGCAGCGCAAGGTGGAGATCTGTACCCGCTCCTACCGCTTGCTGCTAGAGGCCGGGCTCCCTCCCGAGGACATCATCTTCGACCCCAATGTCTTCGCCATCGGCACCGGCATCGACGCCCACGCCGGCTACGCCCTGGCCTACATCGACGCCACGCGCCAGATCAAGGCGACCCTGCCCCACGCCCTGGTCAGTGGCGGGGTCAGCAATGTCAGCTTCAGCTTCCGCGGCAACAACGCCGTGCGCGAAGCGATCCACAGCGTCTTCCTGTACCACGCCATCGCCGCGGGGATGGACATGGGCATCGTCAACGCCGGCCAGCTCGCCGTGGTCGACGACCTGCCCACGGACCTGCGGGAGCGGGTCGAGGACGTCGTACTCAACCGCCGCACGGACGCGACCGAGCGGCTGCTGGACATCGCGTCCAGCCATAAAGGGCATGGGGCCAAGGCCCGCGCCGAGGACCTCTCCTGGCGAGAAGGGTCCGTGGCGCAGCGCATGGAGCACGCCCTGGTCAACGGCATCGACCGCTTTATCCAACAAGACACCGAAGAAGCGCGCGTGGCTCTGGGCACTCCCCTGGCCGTCATCGAGGGACCGCTGATGGACGGGATGAACGTCGTCGGCGACCGCTTCGGGGCCGGCAAGATGTTCCTGCCCCAGGTGGTGAAGTCGGCCCGCGTCATGAAGAAGGCGGTCGCCTGGCTGGAACCCTTCCTGGATGCAGAGAAGGCAGAAGACCCCACCAAGGCACAGGCCAAGGGCCGGATCCTGATGGCCACCGTCAAGGGCGATGTCCACGACATCGGCAAGAACATCGTCGGGGTCGTGCTGAGCTGCAATGGCTACGACATCATCGACCTGGGCGTGATGGTCCCGGCCAGCAAGATCATCGAGTCCGCAGTGGCCCAGAAGGTCGACATGATCGGCCTGTCCGGCCTGATCACCCCCAGCCTGGACGAGATGGTCCACATCGCCCGCGAGCTCAAGCGACTGGACATCAGTCTGCCCATGCTGGTCGGCGGGGCCACCACAAGCAAGGTCCACACCGCCGTCAAGATCGCGCCCCAGCGGGACGACGCCGTGATCTACGTCACCGACGCCAGCCGTGCCGTCGGCGTCGCCACCAAGCTGCTGTCCGCGGACCAACGTGCTTCCTTCATCGAAACGACCGCGGACGAGTATGCCGAGATCCGTCGCCGTCGCCGGGCCCAGTCGGCCTCCGGCCGCCACGTGTCCCTGGCGCGTGCTCGTCAAAACCGGCTGGTGCTGGACGGGACCGTCGCTGCGCCCGCGCGCCCCGGTGTCCACATCCTCGACCCCTACCCCCTGGCCGATCTGGTCGAGAGCATCGACTGGACCCCCTTCTTTCGAACCTGGGAGCTCTCCGGCAACTACCCCGCCATCCTGAGTGACCCCGTCGTCGGCCCCCACGCCCAGGCGCTGCACCGCGACGCGCTGGACATGCTGCGGCAGCTCATCGACCAGCAATCCCTGACCGCCAAGGCCGTCTTCGGCCTGTTCCCGGCGAACCGCCGCGGCGACGACATCGTCTTGTGGACCGACAGCAGCCGGACCACACAGCGCGCGGTCCTCCACAGCCTGCGCCAGCAGAACCGCAAGGGTGGCGGCCGGAAGAACCTGGCCCTGGCCGACTTCGTCGCGGACCAGGGCCAGCCTGACTGGGTCGGGGCTTTCTGCGTGACCGCGGGACACGGCACCCAGGACCTGGCCGACCGCTTCATCCTCGATCACGACGACTACAGCGCCATCATGGTGAAGTCCCTGGCCGACCGACTGGCCGAGGCCTTCGCCGAGCGCCTCCACCAATTGGTCCGGACCGGGGCCTGGGGCTACGCGACCGACGAAAGCCTGGACGCACCGAGCTTGCTCGCCGAGCGCTACCAGGGGATCCGCCCCGCCCCTGGCTACCCCGCCCAGCCCGATCACACCGAGAAGGCCACCATCTGGGACCTGCTCGATGTCGAAGCGTCCATCGACGTCCGCCTGACCGAGGGCATGGCCATGTGGCCCGCCGCCAGCGTCAGTGGGCTGTACCTGGCGCATCCAGACGCGGCCTACTTCGGCGTCGGCAAGCTCCAGCGCGATCAGGTCACCGACTATGCACGGCGCAAGGGCTGGGACCTGGCCACGGCCGAGCGCTGGCTGTCAGCCAACCTGGGATACGACAGGTGAGACGCTTGCCGCCCCGCGTCAGTTCGCGCCGTAGTCCTGCCCGCTGCTGCGCAGGTAGTCGTACGCGCTGTCCGCGCTGAAGTCCGTCTGGGTCAGCACGACATCCAGGCTGTCATCACAGGTGGTGGTCACGGTCAGCTTGCAGTTGTCGGCGTCGCAGTCCGAGTCATCACGACCGTTGGATGCCGCCACTTCCTGGGGCTTGGGGCCCTTCTTCTTTTGCGTTCCTTCAACCACCAGGAAGGTGCCAGCCGGGATGGAGCCCCGAGCGAAGGGCAGGTCCTTGCTCCAGGTGTCGCTCTCCAGCCAGGACTGGTCATTCGTCGAAGTCGACTCCCAGGTGCCGCTGCCAAGGCCCTGATCCATGACCAGGACAAGCTGCTCTTCCGACAGCGCGGAGCTGCTGTAGGTGAAGGTGTAGCCAGAGTCGTGGCTGCTGTCCTGGAGCTGCTCATCGCTGCCCGACCAGGAGAAGGTGTAGTGGCCCTTGTCCGACATCGTGCCCGGCCACGCCTGAGAGCCCATGATCAACACGGCCGTGTCCTTGCCGGTGGTCTCGACCTGCACAAAGGTCAGTTCGTCGGTGAGGGTCTCGCTATCGTCCTGGGTCCAGCCATCCGCTGTGTCCGTGCTGTCACTGAGAACCGTCGCACCCGTGAAGTTGTGGCTGATGGTGTCGGTGCAGGTGTCGGGTGCTGGATAGGAGACCTGCATCATCCAGATGCCCGCGATCGTGTTTTTTGCACAACCGGTGGTGGCCAGGGCCAGAGGAAGAGCGAAGACTAGCAGGTGGGAGCTGCGCATGGCGCCTCCAGGAGTCGAGGTGTGGGAACAGCAGCCGTCAAGATCGACTGACAACCGAGCGGAGCAACATATATACAGCCCACCCTGTGCTGTCGAATCGCGCGCCCCCCCACCCAGGCTGATCCATGGACCACGCCGCTCACACCATCCCGGCCACGGACCTGGCCCAGACCGAGTCCGTCCGCGACCACTTGC